>CAZTIX010000163.1:0-2503 GCA_964613935.1 uncultured archaeon | reverse complement strand
TGAACCCGAGAACAATCCTCGCCGCAGCCCTCGGCCTGCTCATGCTGTCCACGCTTGCTACGGTCCGGGTCACGGGCAGCTGCCCCGCCAACGACCCAAATCTCGGCCCGTACAACCGGCTGCAGATTCTGCCGAAGGGCTACAAATTGATAAACGAGGAGTTCACGGTCAAGGCGGTCCGGGTCGACGGGCAGGAGGAGACTCCCATCCCGGGCCGGAGCGTCAGGATTTACTATTATCAGGGCGGTCGCAAGACGCTCATAGACACCGGCAACACCAACAGCCGGGGAGAATACAAGTACACTCCCACAAAGCTGGGCAAGTACATGGTGGAGTGCGCCGGAAAGGCCCCAACCTTCGAGGTCAAGCAGCTCCTGGACGACCCCACCGACTTCGGAGCGGTCTGCGGCAACGGCATATGCGAGGAGAGCAAACTGGAGAGCATAGACAACTGCGCCGTTGATTGCGCTGTCTGCGGAGACGGGACCTGTCACGAGGGGGTGGAAGACAGGGAGAGCTGCCCCGACGACTGCGTGGTGTGCGGAGACGGCTTCTGCGACGACCCCGAGATAGGGGCGACCGAGTGCTACTGCGAAGAGGACTGCATAGTGTGCGGAGACGGCATCTGCAGGGCCGAATACGGGGAGGAGTGCCCCGAGGACTGCGGGGGCGAAGAGGAAGAAGAGAGCGGGGGGGAAATCAGCCTGATAGAGGAGTACTGGTGGGCGGCCCTGATAGCCGGGGCGGCCGCGGCGATAATCCTGGCGAGGGACCGACTGCCGTTAAAGAGGAGCAGAGGGAGTAAGAAGAAGCAGGGCAAGGGGAAGAAGCGGTCTTCAGAGGAAGAGTCGGGAGCGGATGCCGAGGAAGACGAGGACATCAGGGAGATAGTGCGCGAGCTTATAGACAACGGCCTGTCTGAAAGAAGGTTGAAGGAGAATCTGGAGGAGTTCGGCCTGGGGGGGAAGGAGGCCGACGAAATCATAAAAAAAGCCAGGAAGTAATAGCTTCAGGATTCTTTTATTAACTCCAATATGCCGCTGCTGGAGGCCAGCTCGCCCTTAGACTTCCTCCTTATCCTGACCACCTCGGAATTCAGGCCCTTGGCGGACAGCTCGCCGCGAAGGCGGTCCTCGTCCACGTCCTGGTCGTGTCCCAGGGCTATGACGTCGGGCCTTATCGCGGGGAGGAGCTTCATGGGGTCTTCTTCATCGCCTATGAACACCTTGTCGACCGGTTTCAGCGCCTCCACCATCTTCGCCCGCTGCCCCTGGGGCAGCAAGAAGCCGCTCTTCAGCTTGCCGGCTATCTTGTCGCTGGAGACTATCACGTCCAGCTCGTCCCCCAGTTTCTTGGCCTCTTCCAGAAACATCAGGTGGCCCGGATGGAGGATGTTGAACACGCCGGTCGCCAGGACCTTGGTCATGTGAATTTATTATCTCTCGGCATAAATATTAACATGAGACTTGAAGACATCGGCGAGGGCAAGATGCTCGCCTGGATAAGGGAATTCCTGGGAAAGCCCGGCGACGTCAAGGTCGGCGTGGGGGATGACGCCGCGGTGGTTAAGATGGGCGACAAATACGTGGCCGTCGGCACGGACATGATTCAGGAGGGGAGCCACATCTACAAGGGCATGACCGATTTCCAGGCCGGCAGGAAGGCGGGAATCGTCAACTTCTCCGACCTGGCATCCATGGGCGCCAGGCCAAGGGGGTTCCTGCTCTCGATAAGCATAAGCCCCAAGGAGGACTTCTCGCGGTTCAAGAACATCTTCAGGGGGGCCGAGGCGGCCTGCCAGGAGGCGGGGGCCAGATTCATCGGCGGAGACATCAACAAGGGGGACAAGCTCCTCCTGGACGGGGTGGCCTTCGGGACCCTGGGGAAGAAGGAGATAATGCGGAGGACCGGAGCCAGGCCGGGGGACGTGGTGGCGGTGACCGGCCATCTGGGCTCGGCGGCATGCGGCTGGCAGATTCTGGAGAAGGGGCTGGACCTCAAGAGGTTCGACCTCGACACCAGAGGGAGAATAGAACGCCACATAATAAAGGCCTGCGTAGAGCCGAAGGCGCGGGTCAGGGAGGGCAGAATCATGGCTGAGAGCGGTTGGGTCACCAGCTGCACAGACATCTCGGACGGACTGGCCTTCTCCCTGGGATACATGCGCGACGGCTACAGCTTCGAAATCTTCGAGGAGGAGATTCCGGTCAGGAGCGAGTTCGACCTGGTCTGCGACGAGTTCAAGCTGGACAGGGAGCTGCTAAAGTATCACATAGGCGAGGACTTCGAGCTGCTCTGCACGGTCAAGCCCACGAGGTTCAAGCGCCTGAAGGAGAGGCTGCCCGGGCTGAGAGAAATCGGCGTCGTGACCGAGGGCAGCAGGATAAAAGTGGTGAAGGAAAGCGGCGGCTCCAAGACCCTCAAGCCGTCAGGATACGACCATTTTGAAGGCTAGCATCCAGCACAGCCCCCCAAGGGATATCGAGGCCAAGGCAAAAAAGAC
>CAZTIX010000162.1:0-2505 GCA_964613935.1 uncultured archaeon | reverse complement strand
GCGCTTGCCGCCGCATCATCCCATATTCACATAGGAAACCGGGGAGAATCCGTGACACTGGAGAAGACATCGGGCGAGTTCAGGATATCCTCGGCCACCCTGCGAGAATACCTCAGGACGTTCCCCTCCCGGGGGGCGGGCACCTCGGCGAGGAAGATGCTCGAGAACGCGCTCTTCGGAGTGGAGCTGCGGGAGGCCCTGAAGGTCCTCAAGGTCCTGGAGAAGAGCCTGGACCGGCAGAAGAGCACCCTCAACCCTGCGGCCCTGGCAGCGGCGGCCGCCTACATATCCAAATACAAGAGCGGCAAGGAGGCCTCCCTGACGGACATCGCCCGGCAGTTCGGCATATCCACTTCCACTCTGAGAGACTACGCGAACGCTTACGAGGGGGCCGTCGACCCCGTGGAGAGGGCAAAGACCCTGCTGGCCAAGTACGCCGGGAGAGACGAGCTGGGCGGCCTGTACGCGACCCTGGACAAGGTCAACCGCTCCCTGGACGTGTCCACGGCGCGCATACTGGCCGCAATAGCCCACTATCTCCACACCATAGACGGCCACAAATACGTCACCATCGAGAAGGTCGCCCGAGACTTCAACGTGTCAATACCCGCCCTGCGCTCCTATCTGGAGCCCTATCTGCCCTCCATATCCCAGACCTATCTTCTCTACAAGAAGGGAGACGCCTACGACGTCGAGAAGGCCCTTTCCCGCCTGAACGATTCGGAAAGGGAGCTGATTGACCAGATATACGCCAACTTCGGCGTCAACATCTTTGAGCTCTCCCTCCTCTTCGACATGGGCGGGGTGCCGAGGGGAAGGTGGCAGCTGTTCATAAGGAAGATGGGAAAACTGGGCCTGCTGGACATCTACAAGAGGCCCCTGGACCCTAAGCAGTACTGCGCGCTGGTAGCCGAGCTGAGCGATTACCTAACCAAGCCGGAGAGCCTCAAGAGGTGGGTCTAGATTATTTCCCCCAGGCCGATTAGCCGCCACTTCATGTCGATGCGCTTGGAGATGGCGAACTTGTCGCCCTTCTCCGCCACCATCGGAAGCTTCAGCTCCATGGAGACCTTGTCGCCCTTCTGCTTCAGGACCGCCCCCACCGTGACGGTTGTCCCCATGCTCAGCATGAGGGGCTCATTGGGGAGTATCTTGACCTCCTCTTCCACAAGCTCGCGCTCTATGGGCGTTATCCTGGCCTCCAGCGCCTTGATGGGCTCGGGCAGGGTCCCGACATTGCCCAGGACGTTGCCGGAGAGGGCGTCCGATTTGGTGAGATTGGGGTCCAGATGCGTCTGAAGGGCTATCAGTCCGCCGGGAACGGCCCTTCCGACCTTCTCTTCACCGGCGTCTATCTCGGCTATCCTGGTTTTGACCGTCTCCCATACTTCCTGGTTCTTAACGATTTTCTTTATGCCCGGCTTTATCTCCACCTCGCCGCCCTTCTCCAGTTTCCCGCTTACCAGACTGCCGCCGAGCACGCCCCCCTTCAGCTCCCTGATGTCGGAGCCGGGCCTGTTGATGTCGAACGAGCGGGCGATGTACATCCGCGGGTCCTTGTCCAGGTCGCGGTCGGGGGTGGGAATGAATTCCTCCATCGCCGCGATGAGCGCCTCGGTGTTGGCGTTGTAGTTTGCGGCTATGGGTATTATGGGTGCCTCGATGTCCATCTTCTTCAGGAAGGCCTCGATTTCCTCCTTGTTCTTCCGGGCCTGCTCCTTGTCCACCACGTCGACCTTGTTCTGGACCACGATTATGTTCTTGAGCCCCATCAGCTTCAGGGCCAGAAGATGCTCCTTGGTCTGGGGCTGGGGACACTTCTCGTCCGCGGCTATGACCAGCACGACTCCGTCCATGAGGGCCGAGCCGGAAAGCATGGTCGCTATTAGGGTCTCGTGGCCGGGCGCGTCGACGAAGGATATCTTCCTCAGGAACTTGGCCTTTCCCCCGCACTTGGGGCACTCGGCCTTGGTGGTGTAGGCATCGAGCCCCTTGCACTTCTCGCACTCGTAGAGGCTGCAGTCGGCATAACCCAGCCGTATGGATATGCCCCTGCGTATCTCCTCGCTGTGGCGGTCCGTCCAAACGCCGGACAGCGCCTTGGTCAGGGTGGTCTTGCCGTGGTCAACGTGACCAACCAGACCTATGTTGACTTCGGCTTGAGGCATTGTTTTAAGACTTCTTCTCCCCGGGCTCCTTCGCGGCGGCTCCCTTCTTCCCGGAGGGCTCCCCGGCTTTCTTGCCCTGCCCTTCCTTGGGCGATTGCGATTCCGGTTTCTTCTCCTCTGACTTGCCCTTCTCCGGCTTCTCTCCGCCCTTCCCGCCCCCGGGCTTCTTCCCGGGCTCCTGCTTCGGCTTCTCCTGCTTCTGCGTCTCCTGCTTCTGCTTGCCCGCTTGTTCCGGGGGCTTCTCGGCCGCGGAGGCGGATTCGTCGGGCGCCTCGCCCTCCGCGCCTCCGGATCCGTCCAGTCCGAGAAGCTTCTCTATGGGGTCCTTGCCCTTCTT
>CAZTIX010000161.1:0-2530 GCA_964613935.1 uncultured archaeon | reverse complement strand
GACCTGGCCGAGAAGAGCATAATGATGGTCGGGGAGCTCCTGGAATTCTGCGGAGAGGCCTCCAAGGGCAAGGGGGCCGACGAGGCTAGGAGATGCCTTGAGGACGGCTCGGCCAGGGAGAAGATGAGGGAGATAATAAAGGCGCAGGGAGGCGACCCGAAAATCAAGCCCGATGACCTAATGGCCGGCCGGCATAAGAAGTTCATAGTCGCCAAGGAGGCAGGCAGGGTCAAAGAGATTGACAATCATCTCATATCCCGCACCGCCCGCACCGCCGGCGCGCCCAAGGACCCGGGAGCCGGCCTGTATCTCGAGAAGAAGGCGGGCGACAAAGTGGAGAAGGGAGACCTCCTCTCCACTGTGTACGCCGAGAACAAGACCAAGCTGGGATACGCCATGAAGCTGGTCGAGAAGAGCAACCCCTTCAAAATAGTCTAGCCGGCCATCCGGTTCGTCTCAACCACGTTGAACTCCAGGTCGTATCGGGCGTCTATCCGGCCCTTTATCTCGGAGTACAGCTCCTCCAGCTCGGATCCGGACGCCCCCAGGTTGTAGACCGTGACGCGTATTGCGTTTTCCCTTATGGTGAAGCCCCCCAAATCGACGTCGTGCGGAGTCTCCTCGAACACCTTGTTTATCTCCTTTTCAGGAGCTCTCGTTACTAGGTCCTCGTAGGTCATCCAAACCAGGGGTATGGCGAGTATGACTATGAGGACTACCGAATAGCGCACTATCCGCTTGACAGCGGCCTGGGTTATGTGATAGTCGCGGGCGAGGTGGATGTGGTCCCTCTGCGGTCCGACGAACCAGAACACCACGACCATGGACAGGATTATCGAAAGGACGGTTATCAGGAGTAGCAGGAAGCCCCCCAGCACGAAGAAGGGATTCAGGAAGACGAAGCTCAGGCCGATGGCCGTCATGACGGGCAGCAGGGCCGCCGCCACCATCACGCCGACTATCCCGGCCCCCCTCCCGCTCACCAGAACATAGCCTCCCGCCGCCCCGGCCGCAAGGCCTATGAAGAGGTCGAATATGCCGGGGAACATCTTCTGCTGGAGGATGCCTGTGACCTCTATTCCGGGTATGATGAAGCCCATCACCGCGGCCGTTCCCACGGCCACGCACACTCCCACCATTTCGGTCTTTATGCCCTGCTTGAACAAATCCATGCGGTTCGTCACCGCCCCCACTGCCACGCTGGATATGGGGCCGAAGGCGGGGGCTATTATCATGGCTCCGACCACCACCGCCACGTTGTTCGTTATCATACCCAGGGTGGCGACAACCGCCGAGAAGAAGAACAGGGCCAGATATTTGGAGTTGAGGTAGGCGTTCTGCTCGGCGTACTCGACTATGCATTCCTTCGAGGATTCCTCGTACAGCTTCTTCTCCTTCTCAGCCTCCCTGGGCAGCACCGCCGAGGGAGACAGCATGATTATGCTGCGCCGGCTGTCGGCCTTGAAGTCGAACTCCTGCTGGAGGACATCCAGTATTCGGTTGGTCTTGTCAAGAGGGTGCTTGATAACAAGCAGGTCGCCGGTCTCCGATTTTATGAAGTTGATGTCCTCGACTTCCAGTCTCTTTAGAAGCTCCACCGCCCTTCCGCCCTCTCCCGGGACGAGGTACACCTCGATAATCTGCATCCGTTTTATAAGGACAGGTTCGTTAAAAATATCTATGATACTTCAGTTCGCCCTGTTGGCCGTCCTGATATTCGTTTTGGTCAAGAGCAGCGATTTTTTCGTCGAGGCGGTGGCCCGGATAGCGGATTATCTGGGCGTGTCCAAATTCGTCATAGGCCTCACCGTTATAGCCCTGGGAACCTCCCTGCCGGAGCTCGGCTCGTCGGCCATGGCCTCCTTCGCCGGCGAGACCGAGCTGGCCGTCGGGAACATCATGGGCTCGAACATAGCCAACATAGGGTTGGTACTGGGCGCCGGCACGATGCTGGCCGTCCTCAAGACCAACCGCCGCATATTCCGAAGGGACGGGCTTCTCCTGCTGAGCATCTCCGGAATCTTCGCCCTCTTCTGCCTCGACGGAGCCGTCGCGTCATGGGAGGGGGCGGCGCTTCTGATGCTTCTGGCCGCATATCTCATCTACCTCATGCATTTCCGCCCCAAGTTCAGGGAAAACCTGAAGCAGCTGGCGAAATACCTGAAGCTTCCCCATCGCTTCAATCGCCTCGTGCACATGGGGGCGCCGGAAGAGGCCATAAGGAAGAAGCTGGAGCAGGAGGCCCCGAAAGACTTCGTGGGCAAGGGATTCGACCTCGAGGAGTACAGGAAAATCAGCAGCCGCGTTTCCGCGTTCAAAAAAGGGATTTTCAGAGACGCCGCCATAGCCTCGGCGAGCGGCGCTCTGATATATATGAGCGCCCGGTACCTGGTCCCGGTGGCAGTTGAGATAGCCTCCTCTCTCGGCGTCACCGAGAATGTGATAGGGGCCAGCCTCATAGCCGTGGGGACTTCCCTTCCCGAGCTGTCCGTGGCAATATCCTCCATAAGGAAGGGCTTCGGCAACCTCC
>CAZTIX010000160.1:0-2544 GCA_964613935.1 uncultured archaeon | reverse complement strand
CCCGGCGGCGGGGCGGCTGCCGGAGCCTCCGCGGCCGGAGCGGAGACCTACTCCTTCGAGTGCGGCATAGGCCGGCTGACCTTCGAGGAGACCAAGACCGTTCAGGAGGAGCTCTACGCCGACGGCTTCCAGAGCCCGGTGGAGGTCGGCCCCAGCGAGACCCACTCCCTGGAGCAGAACGTGGACGAGGTCCTGAAGAAGACTCCGCAGCAGATAATGGAGCACCACAACAACCGGACCGACCCCCGGATGGAGAACGCCACCATAGGGAAGGGGGAGATAGGCACCCCCGACGGCCAGAGGAAGTTCGACTACAGCGCGGGCTGCCAGAGCTGCGAGCTGTTCCCGTTCACCTCCGGCAGCGACACCCCCTACTTCGCCTGCTCCAAGGACCTGACCACCCGGGTGAGCTACTGCGAGGACGGGGCAGGGGCGTGCTCGGACAACATCACCAACGAGTCGGCCGCATCCGCCGTGGCCGGACTCTTCAGCACCGGCCCGGGCCACGACAATCTCCTCGCCGTGGACGACTTCAAGTTCTATCAGAGGGCGGGAGCCTTCGCCCCCACCGACTACCAGTCCCTGATATACTCCCAGACTCAGAAGGTCTACGACAACCTGTTGCCCGCCGCCACGCTGGTCTCCATATTCGTGACCCCGAGAGTCTTCTCCTGGAGCGCGATAAAGGAGAAGGGCGGGCTGGCCCTCAACTGGGTGAAGAAGCTCGGCAAAAGCCCGAGCGCCAAAAACCTCCAGGACATATCCTACGGGGTGAGGGGCTCTTCGATATACGGCACCGGCGCCAAGATGAAGAAGCTGGCCAAGGCCGACGACGCCCTGCTGGGCGGGGGGTCTGGCATAAATGTCGTCGACAGCATAGACGAGGTCACCGAGGCCGTCGCCCCCCTGTCGGGCCGGCTAAAGATAGTAGGAGAGTCGGACCATTTCGGGCAGTTGTTCAAGACGTCAACGGGGATGGACATATCCGGAGACACGCTTCTTCGCATGGGGCCGGACGACCTGGCCCACCAGATGAAGTCCCTGACCAAGGAATACAGGGGCGGCGCCATCAGGGGGGTCGAGGTGTGGACGAACGCGAAGGCCACCCAGGCCACCGTGGAGCAGGCGCAGGCCACCATATTGCGCGCGTTTGCTGAATCAGGAGACGTAACCGCAACAAAAGCTATAGCAACAAAAGCTATAGATGCCCTCAAGAAGACAGGATTGGGGGATGACGCCGCCAGGGCGCTTATTGAGAAACGGATTTCAATTGGGACCATATATGACAAAACTGTCGCCAAGAGCAGCGCCCAGGCCCTCGAGGCCTCCGCGCATCACGCCGCCGAGCAGCTCAAGCAGATAGGCCCGATATCTCGCAAGGCGGGGATAATAGACGCCTCCAAGGAGAACATCATCACCAAGTTCGCGAGGACCGTGGCCGGGAGGACCGTCACCAAAAAGGGGTGGAACATAATCCAGAGGGGCGTGGTGCTTTACTGGCTCTCCAGCGCGCCCGGCTCCAACACGGTCGGCGCCCACCAGATAGCCTTCTCAATCAGCCCCTCGGCCAAGGACGGGAACAACATCGAGGAGCACCTCGACGGAGAGCCTCCCTACATGGAGCTTCTCACCCAGGAGTCGGCCTATCTGGGGGGCTGGACCTACCTGCTGAGCTTCATAAAGCTCCCCAACATAATCAGCGACTGGATAAGCCTCCTCCAGTGGAGGATGTCCGGCGACCCCGTGGAGGCTCCCCAGGACTTCCCCACCGACCTCCACTGCCGCGACGATTTCAACCGAGTCAGGGACACGGTCTGGGTCTTCCGCTCGGGGGCCAGCGACAAGGTCTTCGTGGTCGAGGAAGGCACCCTCCGCATGAGCCTTGCCGGAGACGCCCTGGTCCTGGGCTCGGACGGCCGGGCCCACAGCTACACCACGGAGGAGCACGAGGAGACCGGGTGCGTGCCCACCATAATAACCCGGACCCACGGCGTTGACATCGAGTCGCAGATATGGAGGAGCAAGGGAATCAGCGTGAAGGCTGTTTCCGGCCTCATGGACCAGCTCACCGGAAAGACCTCCGGCGCCGCAACCGTGGAGCAGAACGGCCGCGGCCTGGTGTTCGAGGACTACCTGAACCCCCCCGAAGGGGAGGCGAGATGCGGGAGCCTGCTCGAGCTTGAGGATTCCGCCAACTCGGCGGGGCTGTATCTCCTGGCCCAGTCCATACCCCTGCTGGACCTGGCCACGATGCCCTTCGGGTCCTACTACATGTCCACCTGCCTCGACACCGATTATTACGTCCATATGGCCGTCAGCGGAGAGCAGAGCAGCACCGACATACTCGAGGACTTCCTCTCTGTCGCCGAGCCCGAGAACTCCACCGCACCCTCCCCCGCCCCATCCGGCGGCGCGGTGGCCGGGGAGGAGCTGGGAGTGCGCGAGATAGCCCGGAAGACCGAGGAGGGCGCATCACCCCAAGGCGGCGAGTCCGCGGAGCTCACCTCCCCGGGGGGAGAGTCGCCCACGGGCGCGGTCTCCGGC
>CAZTIX010000159.1:0-2558 GCA_964613935.1 uncultured archaeon | reverse complement strand
GCCAGCAAATCGTCGACTATGAGCACGGAGCTGCCATAATTAATCGCGTCCTCGTGCACGCAGAGCTTGTCGTCGCCGTACTCCTTCTTGCAGGCCGCTTCCTTGAACTTGTAGGGCAACTTGCCCGGCTTTCTTATGGGCACGAAGCCGGCCCCCAGCTTCAGGGCCAGAGGCGCCCCGAAGATGAAGCCACGAGCCTCCACGGAGACCACGTAGTCGAAGTCCTTGTCTTTCACCGCGTTGTACATCTCGACGACGGCCTGGTTGAAGGCCTGCGGGTTCTGCAGGAGGGGCGTTATGTCCTTGAAGACCACTCCCTTCTTGGGGAAGTCGGGTATGTCGCGGATAAACTTCTTTAAGTCCATTTTTCCTCTAATTTAAGGACGGAGGGATAAAATGCTTTACCTGATAGGACTCGGGCTACATGACGAGAAGGACGTTTCTCTCAAGGGAATCGAGGCGGCGAAGGGATGCGATAAACTCTACGCCGAGTTCTACACGTCCCCCTGGCAGGGCTCGCTCAAGGCTCTGGAAGGGAGCGTTGGGAGGAGCATAGTCACACTACGGAGGTCCGACCTGGAGGAGAAATCGAAGAAGCTCATCGACGAGGCCGAGGGCAAGGAAGTTGCTGTCTTCGTGCCCGGCGATCCTCTAGTCGCCACCACTCACTCCTCTCTTATAATGGATGCGCGCAAGAGGGGAATAGAAGTCAGGATAATACACTCATCCTCGATATTCTCCGCCATAGCCGAGACAGGGCTCCACATCTACAAGTTCGGCAAGACCGCCACGGTCGCCTATCCTGAGGACAACTTCCATCCGAAGACGCCCTACACGGTGCTGGCCGAGAACCTGAAGAGTGGCGCCCACACCCTGCTCCTGCTGGACGTGAAGGCGGAGGAGGGCAGATACATGACGGCGGGCGAGGCCGCTCGCATAATGCTGGAGCTGGAGGAAGAAGAAGGCGGGGGCGCGTTCACCAAGGAGACGAAGTGCGTGGGGGTCGCGAGGCTGGGGGGCGAGACTGTGGTGAGGTATGGAACCGCGGCGGAACTGTCCAAGGCGGATTTCGGCGGACCGCCGCACGTTCTAATAGTGCCTGCCGACCTGCACTTCAGCGAAGATGAATTCCTGAGAACTCTCTGAGCTGAAGGGCTTGGGCCCCCGGAGGGCCTAACGGAAAGCAATTCTCGGAGAAAGAATATACCGACCCCTATAACCAGTCCAGGTAGCCCTTCTTCTGAAGCCACTCTATCTGGGGCTTGCTGTAGGTCAGAATCAGGTCGCCCCTCTCCTCGGTCTGCACGGACCAGGGCTCAATTATGACGATGTCCCCCTCGTGGGTCCACATCCGCCTTCTCACCCTCCCGGGTATGCGGCATATCCGTATGTGCCCGTCTGCGCATCTCACCTTGGAGCGCCGGTTTCCCAATCGCTCCTCTATGATGCCCAGGACTTGCCCCTTCCAGGGAGTCTTGACTCTTATGGGGCCTTCACTACGGCCCTTGCTCTTTTTCTTGCGTGCCATCTCCCCTAATTGCTCCTAGAGGCTTAAAAGGACTCAGAGGCGTATGAGATAATAGAACCTCCGCCTCTTCTTGCCGCTCTGGCGATCCAGACCGACGTGCTCGAAGCTCTTCTTTATCTCCGCCTTCCCCCTGAACTGCCTGACTATTTTCTCCGCGGACTTCTTGCTGCCGAGATAGACGTCGTATCCGCCCCTCACCTTCTTGACGTTCACTACGAAGGAGAACCGGTCCTTGTGCTTCTCCACCCGCCCGAGTATATCCTCCAGAATATCCTTGCCGGCCTCCCCCCTCAGCTGCAGGACCGCCTCGTAGTATCCCCCCGCGATGCGGCTGCAGTCGGGGCAGGCGACTCTCCTGACCTTGACTCTGGTCTTCAGCCTCCGCTCCGAACCGGCCAGCTTGATGGTGACGGTACCATCGTAGCCCTTCCCTGCCTTCTCCACCTTCGCCTCCAGCACACCCGCCTTGTCCAGGCGCTTGATGTTGGTCCGGATTGACTCCCTGACCGCCCCCAGGGCCGCTTCCTCCTCGGAGGGGTCCTTGACCCATTTGCCCTTTATGAAGAAGGAGCCGCAGGTCTTGCACCCGGTGAGCTCGACGGTCGGCGGCACCTCTATTCTGAGGTTCTGCTTCATGTAGCAGTCGGAGCAGAACAGGCCCACTTCCGACTCCCGGCCGCAGACAGGACAGACCATGAGAGAATTTGCGCGACCGGGCTTATAAGGCTGCGCGCGCTCAGACCGCCCACCGGTCCCTCAGCCCCAGCCAGACCGCCGAGAAGATGAGGACGAAGATGCCCGCGTAGGAGACGCTGAGGCTGTCGGCCACGATACCGCCGATTATGAGCAGAATGCCGGCGAAGAACGACAGGAACGCGTTGAACTTGCTGTAGTCGTAGGTTCGCCTGGCCGAAAGCAGCAGCAGGGCCGCCCCCAGAAGCAGCAGCAGCAGGCCGAACTCCATGACAGCTTCTCCGCCGGTCGGGGCGGAGAAGCCCCCCCGCGAGATGAACAGCATCCCCAATATCAT
>CAZTIX010000158.1:0-2561 GCA_964613935.1 uncultured archaeon | reverse complement strand
GTCGCCCTCCTTCAGCTCGCCTATCCTCTTGACGTTCTCCTTGACTTCCGGCAGCCCCTTTTTCAGTTTATCGTCGAGGTTCTTGGGCTCGATTATGACCCTCGAGAGCCCGCCCCCGTGCACTTCGGGCTTCTCGTCCAGGCCCTTTCGAGTGTAGCCGTTCCTCACCGCCAGGACCTTGCCCGGGGCCAGCCTGCTCTCGTTCACAAGCTCGGCGGCCTTGTCCCAGAGTATCAGGTTGGTCTCGCCGCTGCCGTCGGCGAGGCGTATGCGGGCGAGCTGCCCGGAGCGCTTCTCCGTCTGGAACTTCTTGACCGGCCGAATCTCCTTGACCGTCCCCGCGACGTTGACGTTGTTCTGGCCGGGCTCGAGCTCGGATATCCTGGTGAACTCCGCCTTCGACGTGCCGTCGTGCTCCACCCCGTGCTCCTTCTCTAGGGCGTAGACGGCCCCGTGGTCCGTCAGCAGGCCCGCAGCCTCTTCCTTCTTCTTGTCTATGAGCTCCCGGACCTTCTTCTCGGGAAGGCCGCTGGCCTCAGAAATCTTCTTTATGCGCGCGTCAAGCGTCATTTCCCCACCTAATTTCCATATTATAACTTAAAAGCATTGCCCGCCCGTGAGCGGTGAGCACTGGATTAGAGCTCCAGCTCCTCGGCCCCCTGGGCGGCGGAAGGCAGGACTATGTTGAAGGGAGTGTCGTAGTCGAAGTTCAGGGTGAGGTCCAGGGCGAAATCGGCGTCTTCGGCGCCGGCGCCCTCCAGGTCCAGGGACTTGGTGCTTATATCCGCCTGCAGGGAGGCCCTGACCGGCAGGTACTCGTCGGCGTCTATCCAGAGCTTCATGGCCATGGATTCGATGCCCGCCCCCAGAGATTCCAGATGGGTTATCCCGGCCGCCTCGGCTATGTTCGGGTCCACGCCCTCCAGCAGCCGGGCCAGGTCCTCGACCGCCGGGTTGACGTCCACCCTTATGGCCTCTTTGCCGTTGACCGTCTCGTGCTTCCCGACGGCGGGATTGAATGCCCCGGCCGCGTCCACCAGCTTCTGGGACAGCCGGAGGTTGCCCCACAGCTCGTCGCTTGCGTTGTATTTGACCCACCGGCCGGCGAAATTCATGTAGACCGTGTCTCCGACGGTGTAGGTCTCGATGCTGACGCCCTCGCCCAGGGCGGTCCCCCCGGACATGACCGGCTCCAGGTTCCAGCGGAAGTTCATCCTCCTGTTGACCGAGTCTATCCGGCCCTCTCCGGAGAAGGGCAGGGCCATCGATTCGCCCGGAGAGTCCACCTCTATGGCCCCCTCGAAGGTGAAGCTCTCCTTGGAGGTGTCGGCCACCGCGACGCTCGCCTGGGCCAGCAGCGCCTGGGCCGGGGGCTGCTCGGGCGGACCCCCGCCGGACAAGAGGGTGTACGCCGCGGCCGCTATCAGGACCAGGGCTATAATCACGGCGAACAGGCCGCCGTAGTTCCTCTCCTCGCCTCCCCCGCTTATGGTCGGTCTTCGCTTCCTTGCCATTTATCCTCAACTATGACTTCTAGTAGGCGCAATCCTGCGGGCACGACGTCTCGTCCTCCGACTCGTCGCAGAACAGGTCGCCGCAGAAGCAGTCCTCCGGACAGTCCTGACTGGTCTCGTTCCAGTCGCACCATCCGTTTCCGCAGCTGGCGGCGTCCCCCGCCGCGCCGCCGGCGGTCAGGGCGTCCAGGTCGTCGGCATCCAGCGCCGCCGCGGGCAGATTTATGCTCACTTCCGAGTAGTCGATGGTGGCGGCGAGGTCTATGTCCAGCTCCATGGTCCCCATGATCCCCAGGTCCATGTCCAGCATGACGTCGCCCTCGAAGGCAATCGGCAGAGAGGTCTCCTTCGAAACCCAGACTATGAACTTCAGCTCCTCGACCCAGTCGGAGAACTGGTCCGCGATTTCCTCTATGTCGGCCCGGGTCAGCCCGCTGGCGCTGAGGTCCTCCACGTACTCGGGGGACATCAGAATCCTCATGAGCTCGCCCATGTCCGGCTCCACCGACATCTTGTAGGTCTGCTGGCCGTTCTTGGTCTCCTCGCCCAGGAGCTGCCCGTTCAGGTTCTTCAGGAAGTCCTCGCTGAGTATGTCGTCCAGGCCCTCGTCCACGTCCTCCCAGAGGCCCTCGTCCATCCCCTGCTTCATCCAGTAGTTCTGACCGTAGACTGGGGCGTTTATGTACATCATGTCGCCCACTATGTAAGACTCGCTGGTCTGGGAGCCGGCCCCGACAGTCGTGGTGTCCATCCGGTAGTATATCTCCTGCTCGTCCTCATCGTACTTGACTATGAGGTCCACGTCGGCTTCCTGGGACTCACCGCCCCCGGAGGTGCCCCGTATCCTGGCAGTAAGGTCTATGGTCAGCGAATCCACGCCCTTGTAGGCCCCGACCATGGGCTCCATGAGGTTTGCGAACTCTCCTGCCGCCTCTTCTCCTGCCTCCCCCTCCTCTGCGGGCTGGAGTATCAGGAGAGCGGCGAGGGCTATCACCAGCACCACCACAACAGCGGCTATCACTATAAGGGCTTTGTTGGACCCTCCAT
>CAZTIX010000157.1:0-2576 GCA_964613935.1 uncultured archaeon | reverse complement strand
AGCTCCGGCTCCATGCTCTCCGCGGCGATGCTAACCAGGAATATCCCCATCACCGCGGCGGACGCCAGAAGGAGGCTTTTGGTTTCTTCCATTCGCTATCAGGAATCTTATCCCCATGGCGTTGAGGATCGAGAAGCCCTTGGGGAATATTTCAATCTCCACGTTCTTAAAACCCGACATCAGACGCTTCATCTCGCCCTTGGAGTAGCGCTTGGTGATGTAGCCCCAGTAGTGGTCGGACAGCTGGTCGGCCAGGTAGGCCAGCAGGTTCAGGCGGACCGACTTGAAGGTGGCTATCAGGGCGAGGCCGTCCGGCTTGAGCACTCGGCGCATCTCCTCCACGACCCTTTGGGGGTAGAGGATATGATGGAAGGACCAGAAGCACACCACGGCGTTGAAGCTGCTGTCCTCGAAGGGCAGGTCCTCGGCGTCGGCCAGGATGAATCTCTTGCCGGGATAAACCTCCCTGCAGTAGCTCACCATGTGGGGGGCGAAGTCCAGGCCCGTGTAGTCGTAGCCGTCCAGCGCCTCCGCCAGGTGCCCGGTCCCGCAGCAGAGGTCGAGCACCCGGGGCCGCTTCCGCCCCCTCGGCTCCACCTCCTGTCTTATTTTCTCCATCGCCCGCTCGGTGAGGCCGGCGCGCAGCTCCCTGGCCTTCTCCATCCAGTACCAGTTGTCGTAGTCCCGGCCGACCCGGTCGTAGGCCCTGCGGGTCCTCTCCTTGGCTCTGCTCCGGTCCACGTTAGTTTTTAGGAAACGGTCAATAAAACTAAGTGATGAAGCGTCTGGCGCCCCTGGCCCTGGCAGCCCTGCTGGCCCTGGCAGCGGGAATCTTCCTGAGCCTTCAGGGCGCCCAGGACGGCCCCGCTCCCAACACTGCCGTTGGGGGGAACGAGACAGGCCCTCCCCCTGGCAGGCAGGGCCTTCTGGAGGAGAACGAGACGTGGTCCGGAAGCGTCCTGGTGAGTGGAGACGTCATTGTCGCGGAGGGGGCGACCCTCACCTTACTCCCCGGCGTGAGCGTGACCGTCGCCGCGAACTCCGACGGCGCAGACCTCTACGACGAGCCCTGCGGGGGCGTCCAGGGCTTTGACAGCCTCCGGGGCATAAACACCGACCCAGCCTTTGAAAGCGAATGCGGCGTCAGCGTGGGAGAGCCCTTCCGCGACGAGGGGAACCACGTCTCCATCATCGTCCTCGGCACCCTCAACGCCACAGGCACGCCGGAGGGCCCCATAACCATAAAATCGAACGCCTCAAGCCCCGGAATCTACGACTGGAACCGGTTCGTCATCAGTAATGGGGTGCTGTCCAACGCCAGAATCGAGAACTACCGCATCCTTGAGACGCTCGGCGATGTGGAGATAAGGGGCTGCGAGCTGAAGGACGTGGGCGAATGCGGCGTATGCGCCAGTTCGGACAGCGCCAGGATAATCTCCAACGAGATATCTTACGCGGGCCACGAACTCATAGGGACTTTCCACACCAGCCCCCGCATAGAAGGGAACACCCTCGGCCCGAACCCCAGCCATGCGGGCATAGTGGTCGATGGCGGAGACCCAATCATCGTCGGGAACAGCTTCATAGCAAGCAATCTGCATTTCATAGGCGCCGACGATTTCTCCGAAGGCGCTCTGGTCGCGCGCAACGAATTCGACGCCCAGTCGGAGCTGCTTCTGGGGTGCGCCATGCCCGAGGTAAGAGGCAATAACATCCTCTGGAGGGTCTCGACACTTGCCGACGGCAACTGCGCCAGTCCGGCTATTAATCTCTCGGAGAACTACTGGGGCACCAATGACAGCCAGGAAATAGAGGGTCGCATATTTCACCAGAAAGACGATAAAACATTGAGGCGGGTGATATACCTGCCCTTTATGAATAGAGAAGCGGACGTCCCAGCCTCTTGAATCCCTAAGCGCATATCCCCTGATAGGGGAATATCCAACTCTGGCCTGCTAACACCCTGATTTGCGCGGTGGTGTTATAGGTTTTGGAGGTGCTCGGGTCTGTTGCGGGCAGCGCCTGCGCGCCGCTCATGTCGCAGTTGCCTGACAAACAATCGGAGTTCTCCCAGCAGGCCGTGTAAATGCCTGTGCTGAGGCAGGGCGGACAGCTCCCGCCGCAGTCCAAATCGCTCTCGTCCCCGTCCCATACGCCGTTGGAGCAGGATGGCAGATAAGGTTCGGGCGGAGCGGGGACTGTGGGGGGTGTGGGAGTCGGAGTTGTCGAGGGCGCAGTAGGCTCGCCTCCGTCATCTACCGGCGGCGGCGTTGGCACCGGGACATCCACCGGTTCCGGGGCCGGCGGAGCGCCCGAATCGGAATCTTCCGGTGGCGTCTTCGCTTCTAACCCATCCTCATCAGGCGTCTCGTCGAGCGTCCCGGCTTCCGCAGCTTCCGGCTCACCCGGTTCTTCTTCGCTAGGGGTAGATGCAATATCATCTTCGGGAACTTCCCTGGTGAAGAGCAGGATTATAAAGGCGATTATTATCAGAATTATTATGCCCGCAGAAACCGCAGACTTTTTGCTCATGTTAGTCTAAGGCGATTAATCTTAAAAATCGATGGGTTTGCTGA
>CAZTIX010000156.1:0-2599 GCA_964613935.1 uncultured archaeon | reverse complement strand
TCCTTCAAGCTTAAGAGGGATTTCAAGATTAAGGAAATAACGGACCTTATTGAGAAAAACAGCCTTACTCCAAAAATAAGGCGGTACAGGGGCGCTACGATAATCAATATCAACTCGGCAAGTTTCGTGCGCAGGCTTGAAAGGCTTGGGATGAGGAAGGGAGGCAAGAAATCCTTCCCGTCCCCAATCTATGACCAGCCAGTCAGAGAGATCATGGAGTTTGTCTCGTTGTATATCTCGCTGGATGGCTACGTGAACAAGCAAGGGCAGTTCGAGATATTCTCCAAGGAGTTTGTTCCGCTCTTGCTGCCCCTGTTGATGAAGATAGGCCTGCGCCCGTCCGTCAAGAGGCGAAGCGATCCGGGCTACGGGCGAGGGAAGGCGCAAAGCATACTCTATTTCTCGGATTATGACTTTGGGCGCGAATATGGGCGCATGACTATCAACCCGGTCCATAAGCGCAACCTGGAGCACTACTTACGCAGCACCTCGGGAACGAATGTCACATTCAACGATGAGATACCCCTGGGCTTCCACGTGCTCGAGCGCATACGGAGCATGGCGGGACTCAGCAAAAACAAGGTTCACGATTCCTACTATGCCCTTGACAGCAGTCTCAAATCATCTAAGAGCCTGACCCGGGGCTTCTTGTCTCAGGTAGTCGATGCTTTCAGATGCCACGCGAATTGCGCTACTCTGGCCAACATCGACTCCCTGTCGCGAGGCACTTACGCCTATGACCGGGTGGTGTCGATTAAGAAAGTGCCCTATTCGGGCCATGTTTACAACATGAGCACCTGCACCGGAAACTATCTGGTCAATAACACTTTAACCCACAATTCCGGCGGTCTGGGCACTCCCGCTCACATGAGGGTGCTGCCGGGCCTCATCCACAAGGCCAACAAGGGCGTCCTGTTCATAGACGAGATAGGCACCCTCGACCTGAAGGTGCAGCACGACCTCCTCACCGCCATGCAGAACCGGCAGATGCACATAACCGGCCGCAGCGAGATGTCCTCCGGGGCGATGGTGGTCAGCGAGCCGGTGCCCTGCGACTTCGTGCTGGTGGCCGCCGGCAACGTGGAGGCCCTGAAGGGCCTGCATCCGGCTCTTCGCTCGCGCATACAGGGCTACGGCTATGAGGTCTACATGAACGACTCCGTCCCGGACAGCGAGGAGGAGAGGAAGAGGCTGGTCCAGTTCGTGGCTCAGGAGGTCGAGAAGGACAAGAAGATTCCTCATTTCGAGAAGGCCGCGGTACGCGAGCTGCTCACCGAATCCAAGCGCCGGGCCGGCCGCAAGGGCAGGCTGACCCTGCGCCTGAGGGAGCTGGGCGGCCTGATAAGGGCCGCCGGCGACCTGGCCGTGGAGAAGAAGCATAAGAGAGTCGAGGTCAAAGACGTCAAGGAGGCCATCAAGGCCTCCCGCACCCTGGAGGCGCAGGTGGCCGACAAGTACGTGGAGCGCCGGCGGGAGTACGAGGTCATACGCACCAAGGGCTCCGAAGTGGGGCGGGTGAACGGGCTTGCCGTCATAGGAAACGGGGGCATAGTCCTTCCCATCGTGGCGGAGGTCACCGCCGCCGAGAGCCGCAACGAGGGCAGGGTCATCGCCACCGGCCGGCTGGGCGACATCGCCAAGGAGGCCGTTCACAACGTCTCGGCCATCGTAAAGAAGCACGCGGGCAAGGACATAAACGACTACGACATGCACATCCAGTTCCTCCAGACCTATGAGGGCGTGGAGGGCGACTCGGCCTCCATAAGCGTGGCCGTGGCGGCCCTCTCCGCCCTGGAGAACGTCCCGGTGAAGCAGAGCGTGGCCATGACCGGCTCCGTGGACGTCAGGGGCGAGGTCCTGCCGGTGGGCGGCATAACGCCCAAGGTCGAGGCGGCAATAGAGGCCGGCCTGAAGGAGGTCGTCGTCCCCAAGGCCAACAAGGGCGACCTCATCCTGGACAAGGGCAAGGCGAAGAGGATAAGGGTCACCTACGCCGAGAGCATAGGGGAGGTCCTGAAGCGGGCCACCGGCCGGAAGGACATCCTCAAGGGCTCGGGCGGGTCCGGCTGGAAGAAGGCCGGAAAGAAGGGCCGCGGGAAGGGCCGCTGAACGAGCGCTAGAAGCCCTGTATGCCGCCGAAGATTATTATGATAAGGAAGGCCAGCACTATGACGTACATTATTATCGTGACCGTGCTCCCCAAAAAGGGCATTGCCCAGAAGCCGAGGTCCGCCAGCTTCCCGACCGCCTTGGCTCCCAGCCCGGCCCCCCGCCTGCGCTCGTCTTCGGCGGCGGCCCCTCCGCGCCCGCGCTCTTCCTCCTCTGCGGCTCTCCGCTCTTCTTCGGCTTCCTCTCCTTCTCTCTCGCTTTGATCTCTTTCGCGCGACCAGGGGCCGGACTGCAAATCCCTGATAAGCATCTCGCGTCGGGTCAGGGGCCGAGCCCGCTGCCTGGACATTCCTTGCCTCTCTGACGGCGGCTGCACGTCTTCTGGGGCGGCTTCCGGCCGGACAAGTTCGTGCTGCTCTCTTCGAGAAAGCGCAGCGAGACGTCTCGATATTTCGCTTTGTCGCCCCCTGCTAGACCCCCTCTCGCCCCG
>CAZTIX010000155.1:0-2611 GCA_964613935.1 uncultured archaeon | reverse complement strand
CGCCTCGCCGGGAAGTTCCGGGCGGTCCCGGTAAAGATGGACCGGGCAGGGAGGGCCAGGAGGACGGGGAAGCCGGCCAAGCTGGTAAGGGTTCTGGGAGAGAGGAGAAGCCCGATGGCCGCCTACCTGGCTTTCGAGGGCGGAACCCGCCATAAAATCCTCCACGCCGTCCCCCGGCAGGTTGGCCACGCCATAATCCGCCTGCCGAAGAACGCGGGAATACACCCGGATTGGCGAATCGAGAAATCAGATTAAGGTTTAGTCTCCGCCGGCTAATACGCATCACTTTCTGCGCCGGGTCCTGCGCGGTTTTACGGCGCTTTGCCTGGGGTCAAGACGGGTGAGGTTGCTCCGTCTGACCGGCCCTATGTCCCATCTGCGGCAAACCCTCTCTATTGCTTTTTGGAGGGCTTCCCGCTTGGCGAGGTACCTGTTCTCCACGACTATCCCTCTGCCGGAGAGCTTCGCCAGCGAAAAGGCCTCTTCTAGCGCATGGTCCCACCAGTGCCGGTACATCTCGGCGGTTTCCCGGGGGAGGTTGCCGGCGGGCAGAGGAAAACTTCGGGAGGGAACGGCTTCTCTTCTCTTCTGCTTCCTCCGAGGGAAGCTGAAATGGGACTGGGCGACGCCCATTTTCCAGGGCTCGGCGCCTTTGTTGGGGCGCCACTCGAACGTCAGGGTGCCCACGGCGCCCGGATTGTAAAAGGACGGGCCGTAGGGGCTCATCCTCTCGCCCTCCCCCTTGAAGAGAGGGAAGTGCCAGGGCTCCGGAAATGCCACTACTGAGAATTCAGGGAACTTATGTGTGGGCATGCCTTTGGACAGGTCGGGGCTTACCACAACCATCCCCGCCCTGTCTTTCTTCGAACTGCCGGCAGGTCCCTTGAAATGCGGCCGCACGGTGGTCACACGCAAGTGGGACGGAGGAGCCCTGTTGTGGCTTTCGACGACGTTCGGGCCCTCGTCAAGAGCTTGGTAGCGGGTTAGCAGCGGCCTGTCCACCCCAAAGCAATAAAAGCGCGGCTGATGCGACCGGTCTGTGTAAGTGTTTTCCACAGGCATACAAATACTTTTGAGAAGAAGCATAAAAGCTACTTATCGCGCCGGCAGACATGCGCGCACTTCCCATGCGCAGAGGCCAGAAGCGGCCTCCCGACAAGACTTTTAAACCTTCGCGCCTTAAACTAACGCTGGTTCTGGTGATGGAAGTGACCTCGGCGGAAGAGGGGAAGAGCGCTTTGAGTGGTTCGCTGATTTGCAAGGGCTAGCGACAGCGATAAACGGTGATGGAAATGGGCGAGAAAGAAGTGAAGAAAGGGACTGAAGGGGAATCCGGGAAGAAAGGGACTAAAGGCGACAAGGGGACGAAGAGGAAGCGCAAGATGGACGACAACGTCGTCTACATCGGCAAGAAGGGCGTGATAAACTACGTCATGGCCGCGGTGACCCAGATGAACAGGGGCGAGAAGGAGATACACATAAAGGCCAGGGGCCGGAGCATCAGCAAGGCCGTGGACGTGGTGCAGCTCCTTCAGAACCGCTTCGAGTCCGACGCGAAGACCACGGACATAAAGATAGGGACCGAGGAGGTCCAGGCGGACGAGGGCGGCAAGATTAACGTCTCCACGATAGACATAGTGGTCACCAAGTGAGCCGGATGGCATTCCCGATATGCGACACCTGCGCATCCTCGGGGGTCCTGTGCCCCGAATGCGAGCGCAGGGTCAGAGAGGGCGAAATCTCGGAGCTGGACGTCATAGTTTCCACCCTTCTTTGGAGGCGCAAGGTCAGGGGATACGACTCCCTGGTGAACCTGGGGGACAAGATAGTCATCTTCGCCCCGGACGAGGAGGCCCCCAAGATAATCGGACAGGGCGGCGTGACCGCCGCGGAGCTCTCCCGCAAGCTGGGCAGGAGGGTGGTGGTCCTGCCGAAGGGCGCGGACAAAGACCTCATAATCAAGTCCCTCGCGCGCCCGAGCCGGCTGGTGGCGAAGAACAAAATCTTCAAGCCGGGCGGGGGCGAGAAACTAAAGCTTATATTCGACAAACCTCTAGATGAGAGCACCGTCGAGCTCATGAAAAAGCTCGTGGGAGAGGTCGAGATAGAATACGGACGGAGATGAGACGCACTCACACCTGCGGGGAGCTTGGGAAGAAGGACGTGAAGAAGGGTGTAGTCCTGCAGGGTTGGGTCCACACCCGACGTGACCACGGGGGCGTGATATTCACCGACCTGCGCGACCGCTACGGCCTAACCCAGCTGCGCTTCGACCCGCAGGTCTCGAAAAAAGCTCACAGGGAGGCCGACCGTCTGAGGAGAGAGTACGTCATCGAGGCCGAAGGCAGGGTGGTTCCGCGCCCCGAGGGCATGGCCAACCCGAAGCTCGGGACCGGGGAGATAGAGGTCGCCGTCGAGAAGCTCAGGATACTCAACGAGGCCGAGACGCCGCCCTTCGAGATAGAGGACCGCGTCGAGCTGAACGAGGACATCCGGCTCAAATACAGGTATCTGGACCTGCGCAGGCCCGGCATGCAAAAGAACCTCGCAACTCGCCACAAGGCAGTCAAAATCGTGAGGGATTTCTTCGATGATGAGGGCTTTCTGGAGA
>CAZTIX010000154.1:0-2620 GCA_964613935.1 uncultured archaeon | reverse complement strand
CTACAAAAACATGGCCGAGCTGAAAAAATCGTGCAAGAAGAAAGCCGGGGAGAGGTCCGTGGCCAACACGGTGAAAAAACTCGCCAGGATATATGAGGAACTACAAGATGAAGGCGTGCCTGTATCTTGAGGGGAAGGGCAAGCTCGGAAAGAGCGGGATAGGCGTCGCGCTGAAGCGCCAGGAGGAGGCCCTGGACAGAGCAGGCGTGGACCGCACCGCAGACCCGAAGGGTGAGTACGACCTGCTTCACGTGAACACGGTATTTCCGAAGTCTCTCATATATGCGCAAAGGGCCAAGAAGGCCGGAAAGAAAGTCATAATGCACGCCCACACCCTTGAGGAGGACACGCGCGACAGCTTCAGGCTCACCAACACCTTCGCCCCCCTCATAAGGAAATACCTGAAGCATTTCTACAAGCAGGCAGACCACATAATATGCCCGAGCGAGTACGCCAAACGGCAGCTCAGGGAGTACGGCATCGAGTCCCCCATAAGCGTGGTGAGCAACGGCGTGGACCCGGATAAGTTCTCGTTCAGCAAGAAGAAGAGGGAGGACTATCGCTCCGAGTACGGGCTGCAGGGAACCGTCCCCTTCTCTGTGGGCCATGTGTTCATGCGCAAGGGAGTCCGCACGTTCACCGACGTGGCAAGGGGATTTGGCAACCAATTCTTCTGGTTCGGAAAGATATACAGCGGCGCGCTCGTGGGGGGCAAAAGTCTAAAAGAAGTGATTCGGCGGGCTCCGGAGAACGTCACCTTCGCGGGCTACGTGGACGACATCGCCGCTGCCTACTCGGCCGGGGACATATTCTTCTTCCCCTCTATGGCCGAGACGCAGGGGATAGTCATACTGGAAGCCTGGGCCGCGGAGAGGCCCGTCCTGATAAGGGACCTTGCCGTCTTCCGGGACTGGACCCGCGACGGGAAGGACTGCCTCAGGGCCAAGACTGACGAGGAGTTCAAGGATTATCTTAGGCAGCTGGTGGAGGACGAGTCTCTGAGAAAGAAGCTGGTCAGGAGCGGGAGGAAGGAGGTCAGGAAGCACTCTTTGGAGGAAGTGGGAAAGCAGCTTAAGCAAATCTACGAGGAGGTCCTGGATGAAAGCTAGATACGTCATAATAGGGCTTCTTCTGCTGGGGCTGGCGATAAGGCTCCACCCTCCGCTCGCCCAAGGCTCGCCGGTGAACTTCGACTCGACATACCACGCTCGCATCGCCCAGAGCGTGGCTGAAACCGGATGGGTGCCCTCCTGGGACTACGCGGCGGGCGGCAGGCCGCACCTCTATCCGCCGCTCTACCATCTCCTGCTGGGATACTCGAGCGCCGCCTCGGGCATCCCGGCCATGGAGCTGACCGGGTTTGTCCTGCCCCTGGTCAGCGCCCTCCTGGCCCTGACCGCCTTCTTCCTGGTCAGGCGGCACCGGGGGGAGGGGACGGCGATTTGGGCGGCCGCCTTCGCGGCCATGAACCCCATAATAATCGCGCAGTCCTACGACAGCCCCCAGCTTTTCGGGCTGCTGCTCTTCCCGCTGATAGCCTATTTCTTCCTCAAGGGGAGATATCTCCCGGGCGGCGGCCTGTTGGCGGTGTGCCTGCTCTTCAATTATTTCGTCGCATTGACCATAGCCGCGGTCCTGGTGGTTTTCGGGCTCGTCAGGCTGCTGCGGGGCGGGCGGCTGCCGATAATCTGCGGCGCCCTAATAATCGGCTTGGGCCTGGGCCTGGCCTCGCCCTGGCTCCTGGTCTCGCTGGACCGGGCCGGCCAGTGCTTCGACCCGTCCACCGCCGTATCGGCCATCACGGGCGCGGGACAGGAATACCTGCTCCTGATGGCGCCCTTCGTCGCGCTGCTCGGATTCGGGCTCCTCTACTGGCTTAGGGAGAGGGATGACGACTACACCCTCTTCTGGCGCATCGCCCTGGCCCTGGGGACCGTGGGCTTTCTGGTTTCCCTGGTCGTGCCGCAGTTGCACCCCTATGACCAGCTCCTGCTCTTCGGATTCAGCTTAATCTTCGTTCTGCCGGAGCTGGGGCTGAAAAGGAAGCACGGTCTGGCCGTAATCGCAGTCATGGCGGCGGGCGGGCTGCTGGCGGTCCTGTCCGTCTCGCCGGCCCTCTCGGAGGGCGACATGTCAGCCGCGGAATGGGTGGCCGGAAACGTCCGGTCGGGCACGGTCCTCGCGAATCCGGAGGTCTCGGCGACCATCAACGCGCTAGCCATGTCTCCGCAGATAAGAACCGAGTTCGACCTGTTTCTGGAGTGCATACCCGACAGCGAGCGGTGGGGCCGGATGTACTCGGCGCTCCGAACGGAAGACGTCGCAGAGGCCCGGGAGACTCTCGAGGCTTACGGAGTGGACTACGTGGTGGTGGGGGCCAGGGACGTGTGGAACTACGGCTTCGACATCGAGAAGTTCGGGGAGATGGGGGAGGCCGTATTCAGCTCGGGGGAGACAACGGTCTATATGATGGATAGTGAAAAATGAGAATAGCCAACTTCACCGACACGTACCGGCCGCACAACAACGGGGTTGCCGCCTCCCTGCACGACGTCCACCACGCCGACAAGGGCTGGGAGGACGGCGTCTTCGGGCCGGTTGACCACCCGGACGTGGAGAG
>CAZTIX010000153.1:0-2716 GCA_964613935.1 uncultured archaeon | reverse complement strand
CAGCCAGGAATGTCAATGGGCGCCAGCGCTTACGGCCCTGAGGGACGCGTGATTCTGCGAGCCCCCTCAGGTGGAGACCGTCACCCGGACGCAAGATGTGAGGAAGCTTCGGGGATCGGAACCTGCGTCATCCACTCCGCCGTTTCCCGGTTGCCATTCATCAGCCTGGGTGACAGATCACGTTGGCGCGATCCCTGTGGCGGCGTATTCTGGAGAGGTGACAGCCGGTGGGTGCCGTCCGAGCGGATCACGAACATGCCGGGGAATCTTCGGAGGAGGAGAGATAGGTGAAGCGAGAGTTCTATGTGGTGATCGAGCGAGACGAGGATGGTTTCTACGTGGGTCAGGTGCCCGGCCTGCGAGCGTGCTACTCGCAGGGCAGGACGATCGATGAGCTCCTTGAGAACATCAAGGAAGTCGTCGCCATGTGTCTGGAGGAGACCGACGGGCCGATGCCTGAGGTCGTGGGCATCCAGAAGGTATCTCTTGAATGAGCGTGTTGCGTCCGACGGCCGCGTGGTGACGGTTCCTGTGCACCCCGGGCACGAAATCGGGCGCGGGCTGTTGCGTAAGATCCTCCGTGATGCCGAGCTCTCCGTCGAGGAGTTCCTCTCGTTGCGGTGAGTGAGGTGGCATCGCCCTCAGAGGGATCACGTCCATGGGGCGTCGTGTTGGGCACCACCGCCCCGGGATGAACGAGGCGTTCACCGGCTGCGTCACCGGCAGTGGGAACACCATCCCCGATCGGGACGAGGAAGACGGCAACAGAGAAGGCGCCGTCTGTCCCCAGAGTTTGGAGTTCCTCATTGTCAGGGGGGCGAGCTAGACCACCACCAGTAAGAGCTGGAGAAGACGTCCTTTGTGCCCCGGATACCTCTGCCACGCTCGGCGCAGCAGCGGCTTTCCGGGGCGTCGGTGTGGTAGACTGGGGAAGCCTGAGTCGGGGAGGGGGTGGTGAGCGTGCGCTGGTTAGGTAAGAGGAAACTGGCACAAACTGCCCTATGCACCTTGACCTGCTTGGTGCTTGCGGTGGCTGCGGTCCCCCAGCGCGTTGAGGGCGCTGGTCACATCGACTCGGCAGAGGAGTTCACCACCGCGTTTCTGGAGCAGAACGCGGGCATTCTCGACATCCTCCACTGGCCGGAGACAGTGGCGTATTCCGAGCGCAGAACCGCCTTTGGAGTAGCAAAAGAAACAATAGTGATTCAGTTTGATAGTGGGAT
Organism: uncultured archaeon; assembly: GCA_964613935.1. Taxonomy (GTDB): domain Archaea; phylum Altiarchaeota; class Altiarchaeia; order JAFGQM01; family JAFGQM01; genus CAZQBY01. The sequence goes on along the minus strand of CAZTIX010000153.1, from coordinate 1,493 downwards.
AGCTTATGAACAATATCCCTGGATGCACGATTATATGTTTAAATTCTTTGGTCAGTCATGGGGATATGATGTAGTAGGAGATAATCCAAGACCTTTAGACGATGAGGATGTAGACATTACTCAGAGGCATGGTACCCTGGGAGCTATGGTAATGGGTGCTATGGGAGCACAAGTTATGCTTGTAAGAGTAGGTTGGAGTAGCAGAGGTACAGATTTAAGTAATGTAAAATCAGGTATGGAGCTTGCTATGCAAATGATAGAGGATATAGAATCAATAACAGGAGAAGAATATAATATTGTTGTAAATATGAGTTTAGGTTTTTGGAAGAATGCGGCTATAGAATCAAAACTTATAAATGGTTGGTTTGGACCTCATGGGGAAACAAGACTTTTCCCTAAATTTATAAAAGAGTGGAGTTCTCAGATAGAATCTGCAGGTTATAACCCTGATGACATAACATATGAGGATGTAATAAGTAGAGATAACATAGATTTATTGGATATAGCAATCGACTGGTTATTTAATGCAATATTTGTAAAGGGGAGTTTAACCGAGGATTTAGGTTTTGGAGACGGAGAAGGTGCATGGCCGGAGTTATCGGAAATGGTGTATAGAGGATGGGTAGTTTTAGCATCTGCAGGTAACGGGGCTGTAGATGGAGTATATCCTGCTCTGTTAGAAGATGCCGAAGCCGTGCAGGAAATTCGATTCACCGAAGAGGGGGCGGTGTGCCCGTTGCTCCAGGATGATTGGGCACAACTGGTAGCCCCGGGAAACCTCTCTGTCTACAACCCAGATGAAGACGTGTGGTTCGAGGTGAAAGGCACTTCGTTCTCGACCAACGTGGCCTCGGCGGTGTACGCGAAGGTGTGGGAGGCGGCCCCGGATCTCACTGACATCGAGCTGAACGACATCGTCCTTAGGACAGCCGAGCCGTTCACATATGAGTTTCCAGAAGAAGAGACCACGTTCGAGAAGCGGTTCATCATGCCCTATCGAGCCATCCGAGTGGCTTCGGTGTACCAGGACATTCAGCGGGCTGTGACGGCCTACGAGGCAGGAGACATCGGGTTCGCTGCGATGCGGGGCCAGGTACGGGAAGCGTTGGACGATCATGAGGACGAACCCACCTTCGCCGATGTAGGGGCGTACGGGGAGATCTTTCGAGGGGCCTCCCCCGGTGAGATCCGACCGCCTGACGAGATCCTCGACATCTTGATCGAGAAGTCGATGATCCTCGTGCCCGCCGACAGGCTGGAGGAAGCGCTGGCGAGCGGCCTAAGCGCATCCTGGACGGCCCGTTGGATGGAGCCTGTCGGGATCGGAACCTCTTCTCCTGAGGGCATGCCGATGGGTATCGGCTCCGCATAGCAGTGGGCAGGCGGAAGAGCGTGTACGGCATGGGCTCAGTGCGTTTGCTGGGCGGTCGGAAGTTGTGCGCCTTCCCAGAAGCGGCGGATGATGCGCATCTGTTCACGCTTGCGCTTCTCGC
>CAZTIX010000152.1:0-2722 GCA_964613935.1 uncultured archaeon | reverse complement strand
GGGTCGTGGGTGAGGCCGAGGAGATGGGCTACCATTACAACACCGGACCGGAGCTGGAGTTCTTCCTCTTTCGCAGCGAGGACGGGCGCGTCAAGCCGCTGCCGCACGACAAGGGGGGATACTTCGACCTGTCCATGGACCTCGCCTACGGGGTGAGGAGGGACATGATACTCGCTCTCGAGAAGCTCGGCATAACCGTCGAGATGAGCCACCACGAGGTCGCCGAGGGCCAGCACGAGATAGACTTCCGCTACGGCCCGGCGCTGAGCACGGCCGACAACGCGGTGACTCTGAAATACGCCTTCAAGGCCGTAGCGAACGTCCACGGGCTGCACGCGACCTTCATGCCGAAGCCCATATACGGCGTCAATGGAAGCGGCATGCACGTCCACCAGAGTCTGTTCGACAAGAAGGGCAACAACGCCTTCTTCGACAAGGACGACGAGTACAAGCTCTCGGAGGCGGCCTACGGCTTCATAGCCGGCCAGCTGGAGAACGTCAGGGGGATGTCGGCGGTCATAGCCCCGACCGTCAACTCCTACAAGCGGCTGGTGCCGGGGTATGAGGCGCCGGTCTACATCTGCTGGGGCCAGAGGAACCGCAGCGCGCTCATAAGGGTGCCGCGCTACTCGCCCGGCAGGGAGAAGGCGACAAGGGCCGAGCTGAGGTGCCCGGACCCGTCCTGCAACCCGTATCTGGCCTTCGCGGTGATGCTCAAGGCCGGGCTGGAGGGCATAAAGAAAAAGAAGAAGCCCCCGGAGCCGGTCGACGAGGACGTCTACGAGTTTGACAGCGCCAAGCTGGAGGAGAAGTACATCAAGACGCTCCCCGGCTCGCTGGGCGAGGCCATCTCGGAGATGTCCGCCAACAAGGTGGCCAAGGAGGCCCTCGGCGCGCACGCCTACGCCCAGTTCCTGCGCAACAAGACGGCAGAGTGGGACTCCTACCGCATGGCCGTGACGGACTGGGAGGTGGACCGGTATCTGGAGGCGCTCTGAAACCGACTGTTTCGCCCCTTTTTATTTTTTTAACAGATAATTGTCCGGCTTGTTCTAAAATGGCGAAACCTGGAGCACCCCCGAAGTTCAGGGAAGCCCACGTCAACTGGGCATTCTGGAAGATTGCCAAAAACCAGCCCATGGGCCGCAAGGCCCTGGTCTCGGAGACCGGCCTTGGCGAGGGGAGCCTCAGGACAATACTGGGCAAGCTGGAGGAGTACGGCCTGGTCCGCTCCGTACGGGCCGGCCGGATGCTGACCGAGAACGGCAGCAAGGTCTTCAAGCGCCTGTCCGGCCTCATGAGAATCGAGAGCATCGGCTCTCTGAACATGACCGGCAAGCCCCACAACTGCCTGGTTCTGGTTAGGGAGGCCGGCAGGAAGGTCAAATCGGGCATGGAGCAGAGGGACGAGGCCATCAGGATAGGGCGTGGCGGGGCAACGACCCTGGTGGTCGACGGAGAAAAACTGATAATACCGGGCTTCGACGAGAAGACCGACCTGAGCGAGGCCTACCCCGACGAGGCCGAGCGCATAATGAAGCTTCTCCGACCGTCCGACGGAGACGCGGCGGTCATAGGGAGCGAGGACACCCTACAGGCCGCCGAGGAGGCCGCGGAGGTGGCGGCGTCAACCCTCCTGAGCTAATCCTCCTTTGCCTGCGCGACTATCGCCCTTCCCTTGAACCTCTCCCATTTGCGGCCCTTTGGCACTTCCCTTCCTTCCCGCTCCAGGACGGCGACCGCCCCGTCCTCGAAGGCGAAGCCTTTCACCCGATCTTCTCGTCCGACGTATTTCGGGAGCAATCTCCTGACGTATTCGCGGTGCCTTTCCGAGTCGGGGAACGTCCCCTCGTGCTCTATGCTCCCCTTCCTCAGTATCCTGAATCCAGACCTCTCCAGTCTTCGCGACAAAGTGTCCGCGAATCTAGTGTGCGCCCGGTCGGCCATAGATTCCAAAGTCGCTCTCCCTCTAGCAATGATCAAATTCCCCACAGCATTGTCCCTATACTCTGGCAACCAGACCCGGCGGTTGGGCATGACGTCCTGCAGGACTATGTACCTGCCGCCCGGCTTGAGCACTCTCCTGAACTCCCTGGCCAGCCTCCTGTGCCGGCTGGGCTTGTATGCCTGAACGCATGAGGAGTCCACTATCGCGTCCAGCGAATGGTCGGCGAACGGCAGGCTGAATATGTCTCCTCCGACCCTCGCTCCCCGCCTGCCCTTGAGGACGTCCGCTTCTTCGTCCAGCTCCACCCAGTTCTCCTTCAGCCCCTCGGGCAGAATCTCCTTCTTCAGCCACCCGGCCCCGGCGCCTATCTCGAGCACCCTGTCTTTGGGCGATATATGCCCTCGCAGCAGTCTCCGGTAGGCTTCTCTTTGGGCCCCGAGGGTGCACAATCTTCCGATTCGGATGCCGCCATAGCATTTTTCCCAAGCTGGCGGAGTCTTTTTCTTCCCGGACTCTTTCTTTTTTTTCTTCCTAGGCCAGCCGCCCTTCTTTCTTCTAGCCACGGTAACTTAGGGGCTCAAGGCATAAATATTTTTATAGCTTACCCGTCTAACATAGCCGCACAGTCTTGTTGGATATAATATCCAAGCTTTGCTGATGGAGGTTTTCACGATGAAAAAACTGATTTTGCTGTTTGCCGTGTTCGCGCTGGCGGGGTCTGCCTGCGCGGATGTGGGTCTGATAGTCGAGTTTCCGAACGGCACCGTCCACACC
>CAZTIX010000151.1:0-2742 GCA_964613935.1 uncultured archaeon | reverse complement strand
CGTCCGGCATGAGCGGCTCGAACGGCTTCTGGTATTTCTTCTTGTCGGTGATTGCCAGCGAGCCCATGGTCCGGCCGTGGAAGCCGTTGCTCATGGCGACGACCCCCCTCCGGCCGGTGCTCTTGCGGGCGAACTTGATGGCGGCCTCGTTGGCCTCGGCCCCCGAGTTGCAGAAGAACGCCCTGGTCTTCATCGGGGCCAGCTTGCTGAGCATCCCGCCCAGCCGGGCCTGCTGCTCGATGTAGTAGAGGTTGGAGACGTGGCTGAGCTTTTCGGCCTGCCCGCTCACGGCCTTGACGAACCTCGGATGGGCGTGGCCCAGAGGGAGGCAGGCAATGCCGCCTATCATGTCCAGGTATTCCTTCCCTCCCGAGTCCCAGACCCTGCATCCGCTGCCCCTGACCAGCGACAGCGGATAGCGGTCGTAGGTCTGCAGCAGGAACTCCTCGTCCAGCTTCTTGACTTCTTCGAGGTCCATGAAGGCCCCTAATTTAGAGGATGGACGGAATAAAACGTTTTTTTCCTCCTTTTTGAGAAATAAACAATGCCCAGGGGCACGCGGCCTGAAAGGAGCAGAAGAATCGGCAAGCGGCAGAGATTGGTATTAAGGCACGCCATGAATGGCCTTCCCGCGCCCTCAATAAGGGAAGAATTGAGAAAGGCGGGCATCTCCGTATCCGTGGAGACGGTGCATAAGGACATCCGGTCCATACGCAAGGCGACTGGAAAAGAGGATGTGAAAAGGGCTCTCAGCCTCCCGGCGCGCAGGTCGGCCAGCCCCAGGAGGAGCAGAAAAAAGCGTCCTCCGGACAGAAGCGCAACAACGCGGACAAATAAAAGAATAGCCCACCGCATGGGCCGTGTCCTCGAATACCGGCTCATGGAGATGGAGCCCGGCGAAATCAGGGACGCCCTGCGAGGAGACCATGGCATAGATGTCAGCCTCCGAACGGTCAAGAACGATTTGAGGCGATTAAAGGATTTGGCAGGGGGCCCTCTTACCAAAAACCGCCTCTAAATTTTCGGAGGCTTCTGCTCACTCCGTCACCATGGTCCCTATCCCCTCGTCGGTGAAGACCTCCAGGAGGAGGGAGTGCTCCCTGCGGCCGTCGATTATGTGGACGCTCTTGACTCCGCTCTCCACGGCGTCGATGATGCCCTTGACCTTGGGTATCATGCCGCCGGCCACCTCCTCCCACTTGAGCTTCTGCTTGAGCTCTTTGGTGGCTATGCTGGAAATCAGCGACTTCTCGTCTTTTTGGTCTTCCAGCAGCCCGGGCACGTTGGTGAGATATATGAGCTTCTCCGCGCCCATGGCCTTGGAGATTGCGGAGGCCAGGTTGTCCGCGTTTATGTTGACCGCCTTGCCGTTCTCGTCGAGGCCTATCGGCTGGACCACCGGGATGTAGCCCTGCTCCAGGAAGCCCTCCGGGACGCTCTTGTCCACGGATTCTATCCGCCCCACGTTGCCCCACTTCTTCATGCGCTTGGCCTTGACCATCTTGCCGCTCTTGCCGGTCGTCCCTATGGCCTTGCAGTCAAGCCCCTCCAGCTCCTCGACCAGCTCGCCGTTGACCTTCCCCAGGACCATGGACACAACCTTGAGGGTCTCGTCGTCGGTGTGGCGCAGGCCCTCCACGAACCGGACCTTCAGACCGAGCTTCTCGCTGAGGGCGTTTATGTCCTTGCCGCCCCCGTGGACCAGGACCGGCCGGATGCCCACGAACCGGAGCAGGGCTATGTCCTCCAGTATGGTGCGGCGTATCTTCTCGTCCACCAGCATGCTGCCGCCCAGCTTTATGACGAAGACCCGCCCCGCGAACTCCTTGATGTAGGGCAGCGCCTCGACTAGGGTCCCGACTTTGTCCATTTCAGTTGTACTCCGCGTTGATTTTGACGTACTCGTAGGAGAGGTCTCCGGACCAGGCCTTCGCCGAGTCGTCGCCTAGCCCCAAGTCCACGAGCACCTTTATCTTGTCCGCCTTCTTCATCTCTCCGCCCAGGGCCTTCTTGTCGAACTCCCGGGCGAAGCCGTCGAACAGCAGGACCTTTTTCTTGCCGGCGATATAGGATATCTTCATTTTCTCACTGTCCATCTCGGCCCCCGAGTAGCCGACCGCCCCGGCCACCCGGCCCCAGTTGGGGTTGTTGCCGAAGACCGACGTCTTGACCAGATAGGAGTCGGCTATTGCCCGGGCGGCCAGCCGAGCGTCCTTCTTGCTCTTGGCCCCGCCAACCTCTATCTCGATCAGCTTGGTGACTCCCTCGCCGTCCGCTATCAGCATGCCGGCCATCTCTTGGCAGAACTGGGTCAGAGCCGTGCGGAACTTGCGGCTCTTCCGGCCCCCTGTCGAGACCAGCAGCACCATGTCGTTGGTGCTCATGTCGTTGTCTATGGACATCATGTTGAAGCTGTCGTCCACCGCCGCCTTCAAATCACCGCTTCCGAACTTCGCGTCAGTGGCGATGAAGCAGAGCATGGTGGCCATGCCGGGGTGGAGCATGCCGGCCCCCTTGGCGATGCCGGCGATTTTGAAGTCTCCGAAGTCCATGCAGAGCTCCTTGGGGAGGGTGTCGGTGGTCATGATGGCCTTGGCGGCCGCCTCGCTGTTCTTGCCGAGCGACTTCACCGCCTCCTCGGGGTTCGCAGCCCCAATGACGGCGTTCGAGACCGCGATCCGTGTCGCGCCGGCGGCCAGGGCTCGCGAGACATTGTCCGCGGACAGCCCCCCGATAGCGAAG
>CAZTIX010000150.1:0-2744 GCA_964613935.1 uncultured archaeon | reverse complement strand
GACGTCCATGTCAAGGCTCACGTAGGTCTTCAGTCCGGGGTCCAGGGTCTTCTTGAGCGCCTTGGAGAGCTCCTTCTCCTCTTCGTTCCCAGTCCTGACGCCCTTCTGGACTATGTCAACGCCCAGCTCGTGCGCGCGCCTCATGACCGTGGCGTGCGACCACTTCTCCCCCAGATACTCGTCCATCAAATCGGGGTGCGCGTCCAGATGGAGCACCTGGAGCTCTCCGTGCTTGTCTTTGAGGACCTTTATCGGAGGGTAGGAGACCGAGTGCTCCCCGCCCAGGGTTATGGGGACAAAATCCGGATTATTGTCCAGCGCCTTCTGCCAGGTCTCCTTGGTGCGCCGGTTGGTCTCCGGCAGGTTGCCGTGGACCGCGTTGACGTTGCCCAGGTCGCAGAGATTGCGCTTGAAGAACGAGTCGGGCTTGTCCATCTCAATGAACTCGCGCCTGATGGCCAGCGGCCCGAAGCGGGCCCCCGGCCTGTAGGAGCAGGTGGAGTCGAAGGGCACGCCCAATATGGCGAACTCCGCGTCTTCGAAGTCGCAGTTGGATTCGAGGATGAGATTCTTGTCGGTGTGGAAATCCATGATGATTTTGAAGTTGATGGGAAATAAAACGCCGCCTCATGCCTTCTTCCTCAGAACCACAATCCTGCGCGTAAGCGACTTGTGGACGTAGAGGGAGTGCTCGCTCACCCTGCCGAAGCCAACTCTCGCACATGCGAGAGTTGCGTCATGCGGCACCGAAAGCACCAAAAAACCGCCCGGCTTCAGGGCTCGGTAGGCGGACCCCATGAACTCGGAGTAGAGCTGGTCCAGCCCCTTATCGAACATCTTGCTGGCGCGCGCGTAGGGGGGGTCGGTCACCACGGCGTCAAGCTCTTCCAGAGCTATGTCTGTGGCGTCGCCCTCCTCCAGCATCGCGTCCGCGCCGTAGTAGCCCAGGTTCTCCCGGCATCCCCAGAGCATCTCGCGGTCTTTGTCAGTGCCGAAGGCCTTCATGCCCATCAGGCCGGCCTCTATCAGTATCGAGCCAGAGCCGCAGAAGGGGTCCAGGACGCTGTCGCCCTCCCGGAGGCGGGCGAGGTTCAGCATGGCCCGGGCCAGCTTCGGCTTGAGGGCCAGGGGGTGGGAGAAGGGGCGGTCGTTGGGGTCGCGCGCTCCGAAGCCCCCCAGCTCGCGCTTATCGAGCGAAACGGCCACCCGCTCATTGAGCTTAATCAGATGGACCGCCGCGTCCGGCTCCTCCAGGTCCACGGCCAGTCCACTGCTCTCGAATATCACTTCCCCGGCCCGCTTTTCCTCGGCGGCGTTGTTCTCAAAGCCCAGGCAGCGGACGCGGAAGCTCTCGGCTTTTTTAAGGTCTAGAGCTAATAATACCCGGTCCAGGCTCTCCAGGTCTGCGACCCTCTCCACGCGGTAGTACTCGCGGGCGAAGGCGAGGCGGGAGAGCGTCCGGGAATCGATGTCCTTCTCCACGAGGAGCAGTCGACCCGAGCGCTCGGCAACCTCGAAATCCGTCTCACTGGCCTCGTAGAGGGCCTTGATTTCCTCCAGGGGGAGGTCCCTGTGCTCCCCGGAGAGGCGGAATGCTATCATGCTATAATGGCGGAAGAGGACAAAAAAACCAAAGGGAAGGGAAAGGGCGCCAAAAAGGGCGGCAGGAGGGGCGCGGCCAAGAAGAAAGACGCCTTCAGGCTTAAGAGCTGGGACGACTTCAAGAGCACCGAGGAGATTCGCATACCCGCGGTCTTGGCAAACCAGATAGTCGGGCAGGACGACGCCGTGGAGATCATCAAGAAGGCCGCCGCCCAGAGGAGGAACCTCCTGCTCATAGGAGAGCCCGGCACCGGCAAGAGCCTTCTGGGCCAGGCCATGGCGGAGCTGCTGCCCATGAAGGAGATGCAGGACGTCCTGTCCCTGCCCAACGGCGAGGACGAGAACAACCCCCGCATAAAGGTGGTCAAGGCCGGCAACGGCCCGAAGGTCATGAAGAAGGCCCGGGCCCAGAGCCCCGGCAGCTCCAAGTTCTTCCTGACGATCTTCTCTTTCCTCCTTCTCCTCTATCCCTGGATACTGCACTGGCTGACCGACATAGACCCGGTCATAATAGCCGCCCAGATGATAGTCAGCATACTGCTCGTCTCGGTCATGGTGCTTGCCACCAAGCTGGTCAAGCAGGAGAAGAAGGGGGTTCCAAAGCTGCTCATAAACAACTCGGAGGTCAAGAAGCCGCCCTTCATAGAGGCCACCGGCGCTCACGCCGGGGCGCTGCTCGGGGACGTCAAGCACGACCCGCTCCAGTGCATCCCAGGGGATGAGATCGTGCACCTGTCCAATGGAAAGCCGGTCCAAATAGCCGAGTTGATAGACCCCATCATGGAGAGAGAGGGCGAGCAGGACCTGGGGGAAGACCAGATGTTCGAGGTCCTGGGCGGCCATGACGCGGGTTATTGCTATACGCCGACCAAAGTCACCAAGGTCTTTAAGAGAAAATACTCCGGGGAACTGCTTGAGATAAAGACCAGGCGTGGATACACGTTCAGGGTGACTACGAACCATCCCCTGGCGATTCTGCACGAGGTGGGCGAGGTCAACTATCTTGAAGCCGGCGAGGTGGCCGAAGGACAGCACCTCATAGTCCCCAACAAACTCCCCGTAAGGGTCGGCGAGAGGCTGGACGTGAATTTCCTCAAGCTAATCGCCGCCATATTGGCAGACGGGGCCATCTCGGACAGGTT
>CAZTIX010000149.1:1321-2763 GCA_964613935.1 uncultured archaeon | reverse complement strand
CGACCTGGACGTCGCCGCGAAGCAGTGCGCGAACGGAGCCTTCAAGTTCTCAGGACAGCGTTGCGACGCCATCAGCAGGATACTGGTGGAGAAGAAGATTGCCAAGCGCTTCGTCAAGAAGTTGCTGAAAGAGGCCAAGAAATGGGAGATGGGCGACCCGGCCGATCCCGAAGTGAAGATAGGCCCGCTGATAAATGAAAAAGCGGTTAAAAAAGTCCATTCCCTGGTCAAGGACGCCAAGCGCAAGGGCGCCAAGGTCCTGCTGGGGGGCAAGAAGGCCAAGGGCCTCTACTACGAGCCCACTGTCCTAGATAAGGTGACCGTCAAGATGAAGATAGCCTGGGAGGAGACCTTCGGTCCGGTGGCCACGGTCATGCGTGTGAAGGACTATCAGGAGGCTATAGAGATAGCCAACCAGTCAAAATACGGCCTGGACGCATCAATCTTCACCCGGGACGTGGACAAGGCCCTGGACGCCGGGCTTCGCCTGGAGGACGGGACGGTCAATGTCAACGCCGCCCCCTCTCACGGCCTGGGCAACTTCCCCTTCGGCGGCGACAAGGAGTCCGGCATGGACCGGGAGGGCATAAAGTTCTCGGTGGACGAGATGACCAAACTCCACACGGTCATCTTCAATCCCAAGAAGAATCCGGGGAAATGAATCGGCCAGCCTATTGAATGATGCCCTGCGCGCCAGAGGGCACTTTCTTCCTTTCCCTCTTGCCCAGCAGCCTCACAGCCCATGAGGGCCGGCCCATAATCGCGCGCAAGCCGGTATCTATGGCGATGAAGAGGAGGAAACCCACCAGAGCGGCCTCGAGAACGCTCTCGTAAACGGCGTAATGCACCCCTCCCAGCAGGAGGGCGCACACCACCGAGATTATGAACACATACATTGTGCGTTAATAACGGAGGACTGAATAAAAATCCGAAGTCTCGCCGCATGGGCCGCCGCGGCTCGCAGGGCCAAGCCGGCCGCGCTTTGGGAACTCAAAAACTATTTTAAAATACCACCCGTCAAATATAACAAAAATAAATACTGATTTGAATGCAAAACATTCCCGACGATTTGAAGAATAAAATAGCCCAGTTCCAGACGATGCAGCAGCAACTGCAGATGATATCAATGCAGAAGCAGCAGATGAGTCTGGACAAGAGCGAAGCGGAATCCGCAAAGGAGGAGCTGGACAAGGCGAAGGGCAAGAAGGGGGAGGTCTACAAGCACGTGGGCCCCATACTCCTCAAGACGGACAAGGCGACGCTCAAGAAGGAGCTGAAAGACAGCATCGAATCCTCCGACAACAGGATATCGCTGCTCGACAACCAGGAGCAGAAGCTGGCTTTGAAGGCCCAGAACCTGCAGAAAGAGCTGCAGACGGGATTGAAGGGTCTTCAGGGCGCTTGATGACCCTGCTCGGGGATGCGGCAGAATCGGACGGACA
>CAZTIX010000149.1:0-1311 GCA_964613935.1 uncultured archaeon | reverse complement strand
TCTACTGTCGCATCTCAACGCGGACCCCGACGCCGTAGGCTCCAGCATAGCGGTCATGGAGTTCCTTAAGTCCAGGGGAGTCGAGGTGCGGATGGCCGCCGCGGGCGGGGTCAACGCTCTGGCCCGCAACTTGATAAAGAAGCTTAAATACAAGATAGAGATAAATCCGTCCCTGGAGGGGGCGGACACGCTGATAATCCTGGACAGCTCCTCCTTCTCCCAGCTGAAGCCCGTGGACGTTAGGGGCTTTTCGGGTCGCATCTACGTGATAGACCACCACCTGCCGGACGCCGCCCTAAAGCAGATTACCGAGAAGGGAATCTTCGACGATTCGGTCGGCTCGACCTCTGAAATAGTCCACGGACTCCTCAGGAATGAGGGCTTTGAGATGTCTCGCAAGGTGTGCCTCGGCCTGATAACCGGCATAGTCACCGACACCGCCCACCTCCAGTTCGCCCGCCCGGGAACCTTCCGGACAATAGCGGACCTGATAGATTCCATAGACCTGGAATATCCGGAGATTCTCAACTTCATAAGCATACCCACCGAGCCGTCGCGGAAAATAGCTCATCTGAAGTGCGCTTCCCGCCTGGAGATGCGAAAGGTCGGAGAGTGGCTGGTGGCTTTGTCTCACGTGGGCTCTTTCGAGGCCTCTTCGGCAAGGTCTTTGATAAAGATAGGCGCCGACGTGGCGTTCGTCTGCTCGATCGAGAAGGTCGGGGCCAGGGTCAGCGTCCGCGCCTCCAACTCCTTCGTCAAGAGGACGAAGATTCACTTTGCCAGGGATTTTTCCCGCAATCTCGCCAAGGAGCTGAACGGCTCGGGGGGCGGCCACGCCGCGGCAGTCAGCATCAACGGCAGGTTTGAGGGCACCGAGAGGCAGCTGCTGGAGTTGTGCGTGAGCATCCTGGCGGAGGCGCTGGAGAAGAAGCGGGGAAAGGCGATGCGGGGAGGAAGCAAGGCGAAGTGACGCTGGGCGTCTTGGTATTTATATAAGAACGCTCAAATTAACCGCTTCATCATGGCAAGGTTCCAGGGAAGGGCTTCGAAGAAATCGAAGAGGAAGAAGCGCAGGAGCGAGCTGGGCTCGGACTCCAAGAGAACCAAGCTCGCCGAGGAGGAAGGCAGAATCACCGCCCGCACGAAGGGCGGCAACGCCAAGACCGTGGCGGCCTATGCGAAATACGCCAACGTCTCCGACGGAAAGAAGACCAAGAGGGTGGAGATAAAAGCGGTGGACGAAAACCCCGCCAACAAGGACTTCAAGCCCGAGAAAATCACATCCCTCCCCGACGCGACACAGACCCAACC
>CAZTIX010000148.1:0-2787 GCA_964613935.1 uncultured archaeon | reverse complement strand
TTTACCTGGACTGACGAGATCTTTCCCTGCGGAAGGTCACCGAGCAGCTGAAGGACCTAGACGTCAAGCGAATAAAGGAGGAGATGAAGTACGCCTGGTTCAAGGACAAGCGATGGCAGCTGGAGCTCAAGAAGATGCTGAAGGGCGGCGTTCGCATAGAGCAGCAGGCCTTGGCCAACAAGTCCCTGGAGTTCGTGGCCGAGAAGTATCTGCCCGACAAGATATCCAGGGAGGATTTCCTGCCTTAGGATAATGGCCAAAGACAACATATTCTACGCCTCGCTGGTCTTCGGCCTATTCTACTTCCCGATCGCGGCAGGCTTCTATCTGCTCTCCGGTGAATCACTTACCTACAAGAGCAACAGGTTCTACCGCCTTCTGATGGCCTTCCTCCACGGGGATTGGTACGAGGAGAGGCTCAGAAAGACTGTAGAGTACCTGCGGCTGGAAGAGAAGACGAAGATACTGGAGGCGGGTTGCGGGCCGGGCAAGTTCAGCAAGCGGCTCCTGGAGTCGGGGGCAGATTTGAGGGCCATAGACGTCAACGAGAAGTTCATAAGCAAGCTTAGACTGACCGAGGGAGATAACTTTGACTTATGTAGTGTAACCAACCTGAGCTATGAAGATGAGAGCTTCGACCGAGTGGTCATGTTCGACGTCCTCCACCATCTTCCGGGAGACGATTACGAGAAGGCGCTTTCTGAGATAAGGAGGGTACTGAAGCCGGGCGGCTTCGCGATAATATGGGAGGGGAGCGACTCCCTAGGTGAGGAGAACCTGCCCGATGAGATCCAAAATCTGCTCCTGAGGGTGTTCGACGGCGAGACCAACGACAAGGACATCCATGACTTCCAGGAGGAGTTCTCCCTCAAAGAGCTGGAGCCCTTCTGCTATAGGATGGTGAAATAGCCTTTTTATTCAACCAAACCTTATTTACACCACAAAAATGGACCCGAAATCCGAAATCGACAAGGTCGAAAAGATGCTCAAGTCGGCCGGCTTCAAGATGCTGGACGTGCAGTTCGAGGGCGCGGTCGAGGCCGTGGACAACCGCGTGGTAGCGGTCATAAACAAGATGGCCAGGACCCAGCAGGCCTTCGGCGTGTTCAGGGTGTACTATGAGGCGGAGGGCGACAGCCGCATGATAGAGATACCCGTGGGCCAGATGCCGGAGGACATGCAGCAGGAGGCCCCGCCTCCCCAGAAGTAATCTTTTTATTCCTCTCGCAGCAAAATAGCCGCTTGCTCAAGCTGTTAAGATTCAGGCCGGCGAGCATACAACTCCAGGCTCAGCTCGCCACTTTGGCGGCGAAGCGTATTCCTGGCGAACGAGCCGTCTGCCTTGGTAGCTCAGTTGGTAGAGCAACTGGCTGTTAACCAGTAGGTCGCAGGTTCAAGTCCTGCCCAAGGCGCTCATCCCCCCACCCCGGGAGCAGGATTGCTCGCCGGACTATCGCTAGGGCCCAGGGCAAGTCTTTCAGGCAGAGCCCAAAAGAGAGGGTGGCAGACGCTATTGCAGTTATAATCAAAAACAAAAGAATCCCGCTTCTAAGCGCGGCGACCTTGTCGTCCGCGGTTTTGCCCCTGATGCGCGCAGCCAGGAGGCCATGCGAGAAGCCATATAGCCGTTCCGTTCGGGCGCTCCTCTCAACCCCAAACTGCCCCTAAAATAAGAGGTTTGCTCCCAAATCCGCTCATGGGCCGATTAAGCCACCAAACACAAATCCGGCAACAGTGGAGTACACAATCGCTAGAAGTGCGTAGGTTGTGGTCTTCTTGGTTCCTAGAACGCTTCTAGTCACCAGAAGGTTTGGCAGCGAGACGCCAGGTCCGGCCAATAGAAGAGCCAGGGCAGGTCCCGGGCCCATTATCCCCGCATTATAGCCGAATATTGTGCCAACAACGGGGACTTCGAGCAGTGTGGGCATATACAATATAAGGCCGATAACCGCGGCCACGAAACAGGACATCAGGGAGTTTCCTGAGACGAACCCGCCCAAGGTTTCAGGCGGCAGGAAATAGCTGATTATCCCAATCACAAAAACACCCGCCAGTATAACCGGGAATATCATCCTCGTGAATTTCCACGTTTCGACCAGCCACGCCTTTATCTCGTCTTTCTTGAACCACTTTAGGACGGCATATTGTATCGCGACTATTGCGGCTATCAACAAGACCGCCTTGAGCAGGAGATCCATGCCCGCAGTCGCTATCAGCAGCACCGCGACAAGCAGTATGAAGAATATCGGGACGTGGTGTCCTTTATAAGCATCCTCCGAGACCGTAAACATAGCTTCATCTTCCTCCTTTTTCTCCTTGAAGAGAATTGACATGGTAAGCCCTATGATAACCGAGAGGATTATTGCTGAGACGGCTCGCGCAACGCCCAGAACAAAACCCAAGGCTGAAGCCGTATAGACAATCGCAAGCACGTTGATTGCAGGGCCTGAGAAGAGGAAGGTTATGGCCGGCCCTATTCCGGCACCCTTCTTCCTTATGCCCGCAAAGAGGGGCAGTATCGTGCAGGAGCAAACCGCCAATAATGCGCCCGAAACAGCGGCAAAGCCGTAAGAAAGCGCTTTCTTCGCCTTGGGGCCCATGTATTTGAGAATCTGTTCTTTCTTAATGAAAACTGTTATGGCTCCCGCTATGAACAGCGCAGGTATCAGGCAGGTTATCACGTGGGCGGAGAGATAATCCGCCAGCGAGTCTACTCCCGCCTCCAATGCTTCTGCAAACCAGTCCATCATTCAGCAAGCTTTTTGATTTCGTCGGGGGGGAGCACTT
>CAZTIX010000147.1:0-2802 GCA_964613935.1 uncultured archaeon | reverse complement strand
CCCCGGAGGCCTTGCGACCTCAACGGTTTTCGAGACCGCCCCTTTCAACCACTCAGGCACCCCTCCGCGAAGGTCGCCTCGTGGGGAAGAGTGATAAAGGTGAGCGCGACCCCGGGGCGGTGCAAGCGCTTTGTGCAGCACCTGGAGTCCGTAGCGTTCGAGAACGTATCACCAGTCCGCTACGTCTCCAGGCTATCTCCACTCTCGACAGGCTTGTCACATCGGCCGCCCCGAACCAGGGTCTGCTTCATCAAGGAATCGAGTCGTCCCCGTACCGGTGTGGCTACGCTAAGACATCTCCGTGCTGAATTCAGTTACCTTGAGTTGTAGACAGGCCCCAGAACGGGTGGCTCACCGTGGACAATACGCCCCAGGACATCTACAGCGGAAGGGATCCTCGAGAGATCCCGATCTACTCCGTCGCCCAGGCGGCCAAGTACATACGTATGCCTGGAGCCACTCTGAGAACCTGGGTATATGGTCGCCACTATGAGCGCAAGAACGGGAAAGCCTACTTCATGCCCCCTATCCAGCTTTCCGATCCGGGCTCGAAGAGTCTTTCCTTCTGGAATCTGATCGAGGCGCACGTTCTGAAGTCTCTGCGTGTGGAACACGGTGTATCCATGGAACACGTGCGGCGGGCCCTGGACTATGCGGAGAACGAGCTGGAGCTGGATAATCTCCTCCGAAGGCAAGAACTCCGCACTACGGGCGGCGATATCTTCGTTCACAAGTACGGCGAACTCATCAACGCTTCTCAGTCGGGCCAGTTGGCAATGCAGAAGATGCTGGAGGACTCCCTGAGGAGCGTTGAGTGGGATGAGGATCTGCTGGCGACAAGGTATCTACCCAGCCTACCGAGGGGCGAGTCCCCCGGCAGGATCGTCATTGATCCGCAGATCAGCTTTGGACGACCTGTCATACAGCCCGGGGGCATCTCCACCGCGGTCATCGTAGCTCGTGTTGATGCAGGCGAGGATCTGGAGCAGATCGCAGATGACTATGACCTCGACCTGAAGGCTATTGAAGAAGCAGTCGTCTATGAACGAGCTGCCTGATCACGTCTTCTTCCTCGATAGAGACCTTGGGAGGAAGATCTTCCCTTCCATCCCCAGGGAGGCCAGCCTGGCCCGCGGCTTCCTCACCAACCTGCCCAGCATCATTCGGTTCCTGGAGAGGCACGACCCACCGTTCATTGCCAAGATCTACCTCCCCACGGAATCTCAGCCCAAGGGGCGGGTGAAGATGTGGCTATCCTATGAGGACTGGCTGAAGCGCCCTGAAGCCTGACTCTGGTCCACACCATTCCGCGAACAGCGTTTGAGCGTATCTGCCCGGGAATGGGTGATTCACTGCCAAGTACGTAGATGAAAGCAGGTACAGCAGAGGGCGGGATAGGTCTCCTGAAGACCTCTGGGTCAGCCTCCGTTGAGGGAACGGAAGGTCATCACATAGCCGCAGCGGGTGCAGTTGCTGACGTGGAGCCGGAGCTTCCGCTCCAGGCTCGCCTCCCCGGTCCCAGCGTCCACACCCGCGAGGGCCCCCTCGCCGCGTATGTTGTTCCACTGCCTGTTGCCGCAGACGGGGCATTTGAAATCGCTGGGGGGGCTGGTGAGTGGCGCCATGTGATCTTCCCTCTGGGTGCGTGTGGTCCGTTCCGCGGGCCGCCGGAGTATGGGTCGGGGCCGGAGGTCGCCTGCCTCATGGATGTGACCTCATCTGATTACACGGCCGCCGGTCCTCCGGAGTTTCAACCCGATGTCCCGCTGCCGGGGGTCCGGACGGGTTGCCCCCCTCCCCCGGGAGCGGTTACTGTTCCTCTACCTCGCACTGAGCCTCAATCCCGCCGCAAGCAGGGAGGTGTGCCGTCATGCCGATACCGCGATCTCTCCCCCGGTTCCTCACGCTCATCTTCCTCCTTCTTCTGGCCGGATGTGACGATTCCACGGGCCCCGGTGAGGGAGATGTCCCCGGCTTCGTCCTGGAGGCCGAGATCGCCGTAGGGGAGAACCCCAGGGCCGTGGCCGTCGCAGGGGACCACTACGTGGTGGCCAACCGGTATCAGGGCCTCATGCTCATCGACGCAGCCACGCTGAGTGTGGTGGATTCGCTGGACCCCGCGGGGTTCTTCCCCACCGAGATCCAGTACCACGCCGCCAGCCAGACCCTGGTCGTCACCGACGACGCCTCGGGTCAGGTCCGGTGGGTGGGCCTTCCCGACCTGACCATGACCGAGACCCAGACGATCCCTGTGACCCACGACCCCTTCTTCTCGAATCCTGCAGGGCTCGACTACGACGAGGACAACGACCGGTTCTACGCACTGGAGACCCGGGACGGGACCATCGCCGTGATCTCCCGGACCCCCGCACCGGTGGACACCGTCCGCTACCGTCCCCCCGCGGAGGGCTCGTATTCCATCGAGATCGGTCTGGCTACCGCGGTCGACGAGGTCCTCGACCGCCTCTTCGTGACCAGCAGGGACGACACGAAGCTCTTCGTCTTCTCCACCACCGGCCTGACGAAACTGGATTCCCTCACCATCGAGGACGATATCCTGGGCATCAACTCGCTCCTGGCCGACCCGACCAACGGGCAGCTCATCGTGAGCCGCCAGCTGGCGGTCGCGGTGGGAGGAGGACGCTACGAGGGCACGCTCGACATCCATGACGCGACCACCCTCGAGGTGATCCGGGAGGTGACGGTCCCGGACTACCCCGAGGAGGGGGGGATGACCTGGGTGAGCGAGAGCTCGGCGATGGCCGTTATCTCGGGCACCTGGCTCCTAGAGTTCTCGGTCCC
>CAZTIX010000146.1:0-2810 GCA_964613935.1 uncultured archaeon | reverse complement strand
TAAGTCTTGAGAGGTTGGACAGCTCCTTGGACACATAGATGGGTGTCACGCCTATCCTCTTCGCTATGTCCCGCAGGTGGAAATCCTCGTCGGGCCTGAAAAGCAGCAGTTTCAGTATCCCGATCCGTGTACGGGAGGTGAACAGTCTTTCTAACATTTTATATACAGTTGTATACAGAGGGTATGCATTTAAAAACTTGTTCCCGCCTATCTCGCCCGCGCCGCCGTGGAAGGTCAGTCTCATTTAAACATCCCCCTCACATCGATTATCCTCTCGCCCCCCTTCAGCTTCGGCCTGCTGGAGAACCCTTTGGCGCAAAGCACCAGCTCGCCCGAAAAGCCGGCCTTCTCTCCCTTGTCCCTGAGAGAATCCAGCTCTTTCCTGGCCTGGCCTCCGGACAGCCTCGACCATTTCGCTTCCAGCAGCACCGTCCTCCTTGAATCCCTGCCGACCCCGTCTATCTCCTCTTCCCCCTTCCACCAGCCGGAGAAGGGCATGCCGTACTCTCCGCGGGCCCAGCCGAGGCAAATCTCCTCGAAGGCCTTCCCAACGAAGGCGTCCAAGCGGGGCAGGATTATCTCCCTGTGGAGTTTCTCCTGCATCCCCTGCTCGACATACTCGAAGTTCTCGAAGGCGAAGCGGAACCAGAAGCGGAAGTAGTTGTCCCTTATCAGGTATATGCCCCTCCGGGAGCTCTTCTTCTCCCCGAAGGGGATCCTCCGCTCTATTATCTGCAGGTCGGAGAGCACGCTGAGGTACTTTGTCACCAGGCCCCTGCCCAGCCCCGTGTCGCTGCATATCTCGCCGAGCGAGGTCCTGCCCTTGGCGACAGACTTTATTATGGAAAAATAATTCCTCGGCTCCGAGAGCTCCTCCCGCAGCACGAACTCCGGGTCCCTCCCCAAAAAGCTGTTCTTCCGAAGTATCTTGCCTTTGATCGTCTTCTCGAGGCCGTCCTCCAGCTCCAGCAGATAGCCCGGGGTGCCGCCGAGGACGGCATAGGCCTCCACCTGTTTTTCTATCGTGCCGGGTATGAATTCTCTCGCGTCCTCGAAGGAGAGCGGCTTGAGGGGCAGCTGCTCCGTCCTCCGGCCGTATATGGGCGACTTGTAGCCGAGCAGCGTCTCCATCATCGATATGGAGGACCCGCACAGCACCAGATACGCCTTCTTCCCCGAGAGCGTGTTGTCCCAGTGGTCCTGCAGTACGGAGGGCAGCTCCGGGGATGACTCCACAAGGTAGGGGAACTCGTCGAATATCACTGGCTTTTCCAGCCCCGCAAGATACTCGAAGAGGGCGTCGTAGTTCTGAAGAGGCCTCTCGGCAAGTGTTTTGTCTCCCGTGGCCGCGGACAGCTCCCGCGAGAGCTTGTCCAGCTGGTCTTTCTTGGACTCCCTCCGGGCCAGCAGGTATATCGCGCCGCTCTTGCGCGCGAACTCCTTCAGCAGCTCCGTCTTGCCGACCCTCCTCCTTCCGTACATGACGAGCAGCGTCGGCTTTCCGACGAGGCCCTCGAGGAAGGCAAGCTCCCTTTTTCGGTCTTTGAACATCTTGTATACTTTGAAGTAGTATACTTTGAAGTATACTATTTAAATATGCCTGTTTCGTTTGCTTGCCGTTGGTCTTTTTGTTAGGATTTTGCTTACGATCGCAAGTCCATCTCTAACAGACAAATTCCGCGCAAAATATTAGGCAGTCACCCGCTACTCTTACCCCCAAAGCTTGAAAAACCTTCTCACACATACCCTTTCGGCTCGGCCAGCGCGCTCGAGACTCCCTGCGCGCGCAGGCGGAAGGTGGGCTCCCCGTCGTCTTCTATCTCGAACTCGTAGTCCTTCTCGCTCACGTGTTTCACCGACTCCCTCATCAGGATGAGGTGCGTCACCTCGTCCAGCTGCATCGATGCCAGCTTGGCCAGGGACGGGTCCGGTTTTTTGAGTGCCCGCCCGATAAGCCGGTGGCACTCCCTCAGCTGCGACCTTATCTGCTCCTCCAGCACCCTCTCCCCGTCCTTCTTAGCGGCCATCGTGGAATCCCTTCTCGATATGTTCAGCCACCCGCGCGCAAGCGAGTATTCGTCCTCGCTCATCTCCTCCAGCGCCCTCTGCCTGGCCTCCTCCTCGCCCGGCGCGAGAAGGCCCTTCAGCCTCAGCGCGCAGTAGAGCTCCCGGTAGCTGTCGGAGAGGGCCCCGGCCAGGTATTCCAGGACCTCCTCAGTCTTCTTCTCGACTATGGAGGTTTCGACGTCAGTTTCCATTGCTTATTTAGCTCCGGGTCCTTTATCAACTTTGTAACGTTACTACCGTTACTATTTTTATCCTTTGTAGTGTAACTATACCATGCTCAAAGGCCACACCAAGGTCCACATAGTCCCGGTCGCGTTCGAGATAGACCGCGCGGCGAAGCCGGTCCTTGAGAACGGGGCGGACAGGGTCTACATACTCACCGGCGCGCAGGAGGGCGAGGGCCCCAGGTCGTCGCTCTACGCCCAGGAGGTAAAACGCGCGCTGGAGAAGGAAGCTAAAGTCGAGATAATCAACTACGGCTTCTACGACTACGCGAACATCCTCTCCCGCCTGGTCGCCCTGGGCAGGAGGGAGGAGGGCAACGACGTTCTGATCAACCTCTCCAGCGGGGGCCACATAGTCTCCATCGCCGGGACCCTCGCCGCGTCGATGTTCGGGTGGACGCCCTACTACGTGGAGCCCAAGAGGTACAACATCGACCGCAGCAAGCCGGAGGGGATGACCTCCGGAGTAGATCGGAAGAGCACACGTCTGAAACTCCAGTCACACTTGAATCTCGTATG
>CAZTIX010000145.1:0-2813 GCA_964613935.1 uncultured archaeon | reverse complement strand
GGGCCGGTCGAGGTCCTTCCGGGGACCATGTGGGACCGCCTGGGGCATCTGTTCCCCAAGACCGGGAGGCAGAGCATGCCGGATTATGCCCGGACTTCCCAGAGGCTTCAATTGCACGCCCAGTTCGTGATGCCCAGGGGCAAAAAAGACAAAGCAAAAGGGCCCAGACTGCACCACTTCCACCTCGCGGCGGAGGGGCGAGAGCCCGGACTCTATGTCCACCGCTTCGTTCCGGAGGGCAGGCGCATATGGGGAGGCGTCACCTACACCAAGGCCCAACCCCATGCAGATAACGCCGGAGGGCGGGCTGGAGGTGAACACGCACGACTTTGTCCTGATACGCGGCAGACCCAAAAAAGTGAGGTCCAAGCTCAGGGCGGCATTGCCCGAGAAGCCCGCCTTGGTCGACCGGCTGCGCAGTGCGGTTCGCCGGATGCTCGGGCGCAGGAGCCGTTAGGGGCGTCAGGATAGCTCCTTCCGAACCTTCTCAGCCGTTTTCTCCCCCAGCAGCTCCTCCAGCCTGCCGGCGGAGGCCCCCCTCAGATTCTTCCTGCCCCTGATTCCGGCCTTGAACAGCCTCCTCGCTCTGACCCTCCCGACGCCCTTCACGGACGCCAGCGGCAGGAGCTCCTCCCTTATGCCGTGCTTGAGCCTTGTCTCCAGCTTCTGCAGCTCCCGGCGGCTCGCCTTGTCTGTCTTGATGTAGGGCACGAGCTCGGAGAAGGAGTAGGCCAGCCAGCGGGCCGAATTCAGCTTTATGCGCACCAGGCCGGGGGCCATGCCGTAGTTTTTGAGTATCCAGTCCTCGGTCCGCTCCTCTATCCAGTCGTTGAGCATGAGCGCCGTCTTGAAGCGGTTCAGATAGTCGGAGTCCGACTGGTTCGTCAGCAGCTTGTGCTCCTGCTCGTAGTAGAGGCCCCACATCTCGTCCTCCTCCTTCTTTCTCACCCTCAGGAGCGGGCGCATCTCGCTGGCGGAGCACATGAACTCCAGCAGGCCGAATGTGCCGACTCCCGCGGCCCTCTCCGGGTCCTCGAACACCTCAACGAAGTCGTGCGCGGTCTCCGGGTCGATGTACAGCTCCGAGACGCGGCTGCCCAGGGGGGTCGCAATGAGTCTTGCGTCGTCCGTCTTCTGTTCTCCGATGTCCGAGGCCGACACGAACAGCTCGCCACCCCTCTCCCCGCCCTTGGACTTTATGAAGCCCCACTTCTCCAGCTGCCGCAGAACCCGGTCCACCTTGCGCTTGAACTCGCCTCCCGTGCCGTATTCGTGGGCGAAGAAGGTCGCCTCGAAGAAGTCCATGAGGCCCTTTTTGTCGTGAGTGAAGCCCGAGGCCACCGAGGCCAGGACGTGGGTGCGAAGGACCGGCTCGACGCCCAGCCGGGAATGGATATTCTCCGGCTCACCCTCTATGTAGTTCTCCTCCAGGAACTCCATCTCGTAGGGCGTCTTGGCCAGCAGCACGGACTCCCCCTCCTTGTCGTACTTGGGGCGGCCGGCGCGCCCCGCCATCTGGAGGTACTCTAAGACGGGGATATAATCCAGCCCGAAGCCGGTGTATCGCTTTATGTCGCGTATTATCACCTTGCGCGCGGGCATGTTCAGGCCAGCTGCCAACGTCGGTGTGGCGGTTATCACCTTTATCAGGCCCTGCTTGAACGCCTGCTCGACCAGCCCGCGCTGCTTGTTAACCAGGCCGGCGTGGTGGAACGCCGCCCCTCCCCTGACCGCGTTGGCCAGTCGCTTGCACTGCGCCGTCGGAGTGGAAAGGGCGCCCAGGATCTCCTGCGAGGTCCGCTCCAGCGCTTTTGCCGTCTCCTCGTCCAGCAGCTTTCTGAACCGCTCCGCGAACCGGTCGGCAACCGCTTCGGCCGAGCGGCGGGAATTGACGAACACCAGCGACTGCGCGCCCTCGTCCATGGTCTTCCTCGCCTCGGACATCAGGGCCTTGCCCTTGCCCTGCTTTATCCGCTGGGTAAGCCTGACCGGTCTCCACCCCGACTTGATGACCTTCGCCCCCAGCCACTCCCCCAGCTCGCCGGCGTTGCCTATGGTCGCCGACAGCCCCAGGACCTGGACTCCGGGAAACATCTTCCTGAACTTGGCCAGGAGCACCTCGTAGGTGGGTCCGCGGTCGGTGGTTATGAGGTGAATCTCGTCGATGACCAGAAGCCTCACGTCGCGGAACCAGTCGGGGCGGGAGCGCAGGATGGAGTCGCACTTCTCGGCGGTGGCTATGAGCAGGTCGGCGGTGTTCTTCCGGGGCAGGAACTTGGAATCCAGATCGCCCATCTGCAGGCCCACTCTGAAGCCCAGCTTGCCCCACTTCTGGAAGTCGGCGAACTTCTCGCTCGCCAGCGCGCGCAGCGGGACTATGTAGGCCACCTGACCTCCCCGCCTCATCGCGCCCAGGGCGGCCAGCTCGGCTATGGCGGTCTTCCCGGACGCGGTGGGGGTGCTGAGCACCAGCGACTCACCCTCCATGACGCCCGCCTTCACGGCCTCCTCCTGCGGCGGGAAGAGCGTCTCCACGCCCTCGCTCCCGAAGACCTCCTCCGCCTTCTTGCCGACCCCCAGCTCCGAAACCTTCACGGCTTTTATTTGACTAGCCTACAATTAAAGCCCAAATGAAAAGTCCGGCCATAGTGGTGAACTTCAAGACCTACTCGCAGGCCACCGGGAAAAGGGCCCTCAAGCTGGCCAAGGTTTGTCAGGAAGTCGCAAAGGAGAAGGGAGCCGAGATAGCGGTCTGCCCCCAGCTGGCCGACTGCCGCACGGTGGCGCAGTCTGTGGACATACCGGTCTTCGCG
>CAZTIX010000144.1:0-2850 GCA_964613935.1 uncultured archaeon | reverse complement strand
TATTATCACTATAAGAAAGCCTATCACGGCTATCTGCATGCTCTGGTCGCCCTCTCCGGAGACAACTGCCGGGGACGGGGCTTCCTCCCCGGCCTCCTCAACGGCTGTCTCCTCCTCCTCGGCTTCCTCCTCGGCTTCCCCCTTGCCGTCCTCGGCCAGCTCGCCGACGATGATTTCTCCCCCGCCCTCTTCCGTGACCTCGATGGGCGGTATTTCCTCGCCTTCATCCTCGACGGCATCCTCCACCGGGACCACTATGACCTCGGTCTCGTTGTCCGGTTCGGCTTCCTCGACTGTCTCCTCCGCTTCGGCCTCACCCTCCGCCTCGAGGGGCAGCTCCTCCTCGACCGGAGGCTCCGCCTCGGGGACAAGTCCGAAGCGTTCGTGGAACGCGTCCGAGTCCACGTACAGCATCGTGTCGGACTTCAGTTCCGGGACCGGCTTGACGTCGCCGAACGTCTTCTTGAAGTAGTCATCCGTGTAGTAGTAGGTAGCGGATGCGCAGCTCGCAAAAGTCAGGATTAGGACCGATAGGGCAGCCAAAACCAATATTCCACTCTTTTTCATTTTCATATACCTCTAGCAGGTTTTACCTGGGAAATAGCAGGCTTAAAATATAAAAAGAATCAGGATTTTTCTTACTATCTTACTTCTGAAAGGGCGTTCCGAGGGCTATTCTTACTTTCTTACTAAGAGCGGAACTCGGGGAAATCAAACTCCCCCCTCTTGCCTTGGGGACGGGTGGCGATGAGCAGCAGGAGCAGACCCATGGCCACGACCAGGAGCGCGGCCAGCGCCAACAGCGCATCGCCTGTCCCGGCAGCCGCCCCTGCGACGGGCGCCTCCGTGGTTTCATTCCGGGGTTGTTCCGCCTCCCCCTCCTCTATTATCGGTAGCGAGGGCTCTTCCGTCTCCAGGACCGGCCTGGAGACCTTGCAGACTGGCCCCTCGAAGTCGAGGTCCACCTGGAGGAATGCCTGCCTGTCCTGGCTGTTCGCGATTATCGTGGTCTCGGACAGCCCCTCCTCGGCCGGCATGATGTAGAGGGCCACAGGCCTCGACTCCTTCGGCTTTAAGACCAGCCGCTCCGGCTGGATGCGGTACCTGCCGCTGGCCTCGGTCAGGGTCACCGTCTGCTTGACGTATCCGGTGTTCTTGACATAGACTATGTATTCCCCTCCCCAGCAGTCCATGGCGCAGGGGTCCACCGCCGGCGCCAGCTCGATGGACGCACAGGAGGACTCTCCGAAGGGCAGCAGCCTCAGCACAGCGTCGTCGCTGTCGGAGGCCTCTCCCTGGGCAACCGCTGTGAAGGGTATCTCGTCCTCCATGACGCACCACGTCCCGGTTATGGTGAAATCCACGGTTTCCTCCTCGCCGCTGGCCAGGGAAGCGGTGTCTCTGTCCAGTTCTATCCCTATGCCGCTCAGGCCGAGGGCGTACTCGTCGGCGTAGTAACCGGTGTTCTTGACCTTGATGTCGTAAGTCACAGGCTGGCCGCGGCAGGCCGTCCCCTCATCGGGGACGATGTCCAGCTCCACGTCGTAGCACTTCTTTATCTTGACGAGGGTGTCCGAGGAGTCGGAGTCGTAAGCGCTTGTCGCGGAGACGGTCAACTCGCATTCGGCCGGCGCCTCCTCCACTGTGATCGCAATCTCCTTGCTCTCTCCCGGTCCCAGGTATATGCTGTCCCGGCCCAGTCTCGCCCGGCAGCGGCCCTGCAGGCCCAGCTGGTAGGAGCTGCCCACGCAGCCGTGGTTCTTCACCTCGGCGGTGTAGGTCATGCCCGCGTCCGGGCAGGAGGTGAACTCCTCCGGCCCGGAGACCGTCACATGGTAGCAGTTTAGAAGGTTGACGTCTATTTCCCTTTTAGCGGATTCGCGCGCCGACTGGACTATCGCCTCCAGCCCGTAGGTCCCGTATTCGTCCCCCACTCCTTCGAGCGTTAGGGAGACTGTCCTGGAGGCTCCCGGAGCGAGCGACATCTGCCCGCCCTTGAGCGACAGGTCCACGCTGTCCGGCACGTTCCTCACGAAGACGGAGTAGGTGTCCTGCCTCTGCCCCCTGTTGCTTATGGTCAGGTCCACCCTGGCCGTCGAGCCCTCGCACAGGTCCACCGAGCTCTGGTGGGGGGTCACCTCGAGGGTGTAGCAGTCGTTGATGTTGAAAAGCGCGTCGTCGGAGTCGCTGGCTCCGTAGCCGGAGAGCGCTATCTCCAACCGGTGCTGGCCCACGGCCGGCTCGACGGGCGTGAAGACGGCCCGGACCGTCTTGGTCTCGAACGGCCCCACGGTCACCTGCCCCGGGAGGTCGGAACTCAGGGCTATGTCTCCCGCGGCCGACAGGCTGAAGGCCTTGCTCTGCTCGTGTATGTTTGTTATCCTGATGTCGTAGACTGCGCTCTCCCCCTGGCATATGCTGTTCGCGACGGGCTCGACCTGCAGCACGCAGTCGTTGCAGGCCGCCTGGACAGTCCCGGCCAGGGCAAGCATCGCCAGAAGCGTTATTATTCTTTTCATTTTGATTCCCTTAGGGCGAGCGCCAAGAGCGCCGCCAGTATTATTGCGAGTATGATTACGGCCGCGATTATTATCGAATCGTCGGCGCCGGTCACCGCGCCTCCGGCCGGCCCCTGCTCGTCGCCGCCATGCTCCTCGGCGGCAGTCTCGGGCATTTCGCCGCCCTCTTCCCCGGAGGGCCCCTCGACCTCCTGTGGAGCACCGTTTTCCTCCGGAGCCTCGCATCCCTCGGGCACCCTCAATATGACAGTCTCCTCGCCGCTTTCGTCGTACTGGCCGTATCTTAATATTATCCTGTATTCTCCGGGCTCCAGGCCGCATTCGGGCCTGG
>CAZTIX010000143.1:0-2862 GCA_964613935.1 uncultured archaeon | reverse complement strand
TGTTCCGCAGGTTTCGCACAATATGCCGGTTCCCGAGAGCCTGCACTCCGACATCTTCAGCAGCTCTCCGGGGCCCAAGGCAGGGACGCTTCCCGAAGAGCAGGAGATTTCGAAGCCCAGACTCCTCTCTGCCGAGACAGAGTGGTCCTCGGAATCTCGGACCTTCAGGGAGTCGGAGACCAGGATTGCCTCGTAATTCGTCGAGAATTCATTCCCTTCGGAAGAGGTGAAGCCGGGCGGCATGCGCAGGGAGTAGGAGGAATTGTCCGAGAAACGCATGGAGTTGCGGAAGGCGTTGAGATTCCCCGCGGCGTAGTCGGCGACCGTTCTCAGAGCCATCAGCGCCCTCCCCTTCTCCGTAGACTCCGACGAGTCGTGCCAGTAGGACATCACCATGCCCAGCACGGTCAGGAGGAGGAGTATGGCGAAGCCTAGGTCGAAGGACAGCTGCCCCCTGCTCCTTCTCTTTCGGTTCATGGCGTTATTGTCCAGGGCTCGTCAAGGTGATAATAATGCCTGGGCTTTATAGCAAGTCTTCCCGGGTCCCCCGGCTTTCTCTCGACGTAGGCGTGGACGTTGAAGCCAGCCTCGCAGCAGAACATCAGGTGTGCGCCCACCGACGAGCGCATCTTGGTGGCCGGACCCCTGGTCTCCAGGGAGCTCTTCCTCGATTCAAAATCGCAGAAGGGGAAATCGGCTATCGGGAACTTCAGTCTCCGGGTAAGAGTCTTGTGGAGGAAGGGCGTGGAGACGGACTCCGAGCCCAGCCAAGCGGGATGTCCCCCGGCATCGACGTAGTAGGAATTGAAGCCGCTTCCGTCAGGGAGAGTGAGGTTGTTGTAGAGGAGGACTGTGATGTTGACGTGCGGCCCCTCCGCGCCCTCACCGTAGGCTATGTCCACCGTGTTGAACGGGACGTGGACCACAAAATCTCTCCGCTCTCCCCGACCCCCCATGCCGGCCATCTCCACCGAGGATTCCATCTCGTCCAGGAAATGCTCCGCAAGGAGGATGCCGTTGGTGTCGGTGCTCCTCTCCGTGGACTGCTGTATGGGGCCCCCCACCCAGAGCGATATGAGGACCATGAGCAGGAAAAGCATTATGAAACCGGCCTCCAGGGCTATCTGCCCCCTTCTGGATGAGACGCATCTATTCATCACGGGCAACCCCCTTCGGAAACGTTTATCGAGACGGACGGTCCGGCGTTCTCGAACTGCGCGCAGACTGTGGAGTCCGAGTCGCTCAGATTCGACATGCCGCTGCAGTCCAGGTCGAAGTCGGTCTGCTTGGAATAGGTCCTCGACAAGGGGTCTCCGATAAGGGGGGTGACGCCTATGCCCAGCGATTCGTTCGCCCTCGGTTCGTCCACATCCGTCACATTATGTAGCTCGAATGCGGCGGTTATGGCGCCTCCCGAGCAGGACACGGAATTGAGCTCCCCTCTGGCCTCGAGCTCCAGATAGTCCTTCGACCCCTCGCCGCTTATCCCGACCAGATTGGCCTTGCCGGCCATAGAATCCACCGTCTTGGCGGTTAGAGCGGCAAGGCCCAGCTCCCCGACGGCCGTCCGACCCACCTTCGCCAGCGGCATGGATACGTATAAGAATATGTTGATGGTAACGAACAACAGGACTACTATCTCCAGAGTTATCTGTCCTCTTCTTCTCATGAGCCGGTCAATTAGTTTAACGGAGGCTAGGTTAAAAATGCGTTGATGGGGCGGGCGAGATATGTCATAGGAGCAGGGGCATTAGCGCCAGCATGAGGGCGAGCAGCATCAGCTTGACCGAATCCCCGATTACCTTGAAAAATCCCCGGCTGCGCCATTCATGCCTTATCACCGCGAAAGAGAGCAGGGCCCCGGCCAGTCCGGTCAGGAAGAAGGCCAGCAGCTGGGGGAGGTAGAGCAGGAATGCGCCCGGGCTTCCGAGCGAGCTGGCCACCAGCGCCGAGACGTCCCAACTGATGATGAGTATCGCGCCGGCGCCTAGGAACAACGAGAGAGCGAAGGCGAACAGCATCAGGGCTAGGGCCGCTTCGTGGGACCTCTCGGAGGCGTATTGGGTTTGAAGGGAGAAGACGCTCTCGCGGCAGGGCAAATCCGTGGAGCACCTGCCGCCCCCGTAAACCGGATCGGAGGGAAGGACGGCATACCAAAAGGAGAAAGACAGCAGCAGAGCGATGGCTATAGAGAGCATCGTCAGGAACACTCCCCTGTAGCGGCAGAGGAAGTCGGAGCCGGCGCGGCGGGCGGCGAGGGACTCTTCGGCGGAGAAATACCGGTACAGATGCGGCGTGAGGGCCACGGAGATGAAAGTGACCGTGAGAATGGAGGATTGTGACGGGAATATGTAGTAGGAGAAGAGCACGGAGGCGGAGACTGCGATGAACACGATATATAGCCACCTAAGCCGTCTGCCGATTGATGGGGGTATCATCATGCTGTCGGATTAGCGGTCAGGTTAGCAGCCAGTCTATGACCTGCGCGCGGGTGTGGTCTATGGAGCCGCCCAGGCCCGTGCCGACGGCCTCGACGTACCCTATCATGGTTATGACCAGGACGAGGAGCGTCATGATGACGGCTATCATCAGCATGTACTCCAACGCGGTCTGCCCTCGCCTGTTCATCTTTAACCTCCTGGAAGATGCCGGACTCTCATGCGCTAGCGGCTCTTACGTCGCCGGTCCGCAGGTGTCCGTGGTCTCGTCCCAAGCGCATTCGTCATGGGCTGAGCACTGTCCCTCCGTCATGTAGGTTCCGCAGAGGATTGAACTGGCGCTCTCGTTGGCCCCCGAGGTGACGTCCTTGGTCGTGCTCTGCATCCAGACCATCACCGCGACGACTATCACGATAGCGACTAC
>CAZTIX010000142.1:0-2910 GCA_964613935.1 uncultured archaeon | reverse complement strand
AGCCTCACCATCTCCAGGGAGAAGCGGGCTCCCAGCGCCGACGACCCGGGGAGGATAGCCTTCACTTTCTGTTTGATGCCCGAGCGCTCGAGCCGCTCCTCCACAAACCTGACGCTTTTGTCCGAAAGCTCGAATATAGTGTAATCAAATCTCTGTCGTTTGAGTATCTCACAGGCGTGCGTTCCGGGAGAGGGCAGCACCTCCAATACCCGGCCCCCCTTCAAACTCTCGGCCAGGAAATCAATTTCCGCTTTAAGCTCGGCCTTCCGCCCCATATAAGCGTCGGGCCGCGGCCCCCCCGCCCACACGCTGGACCCCCTGAATTCCGCCAACCCCTTGACGCTCCAGTCCGCCGGATTATGCGACCTTGCTGCGTTTTCGGAAAAGTCGAAGTGGTCATAGGACATTATCTCATCCAGGCTTTTCCTTGCGAGGGGCCTGCCCTTTTTGGCCGGATAGCCGATGAGCACAATCGCGACTAAAATGTAGTCGTCAGGCACCTTCAGTATGTCCTTGACTTCCCTCCTGTCGCCAAACGTGCAGAGCCAGACCCCCCCCAGCCCCTGGCTGTTCGCGCACAAGAGCATGTTCTCTATGGCGGCAGCAGCACTTTGTATGTTGGCCCACTTCTCCGCGTTTACGTCCCTCTTGTACAAAACAGAAATGGCTAGGGGGGCCCTCCCTATAAGCCTGTTGGAGCGGGCCCGTCTTACGAGATTGTCTTTAACCTCCTGGCTTTTGATTACCACGAACCTCCACGCCTGTCGGTTGCAGGCGTTCGGGGCCCTCTGAGCGAAGTCTATTATCTTTTCTATTTTGGATTCTTCGACCTTTTTGTCCTTGAATTCCCTGACGCTCCTCCTAGTCTCGATTACCCTATCAAAATCCATGTTCGTTAGGACCTTTTGCCGAAATCAGCGGCCATATCCCACGCCCCAGTAATCAAGCCCCGATTCCTTGGCCCGGACGGGGTCAAGCACGCGTCGCCCATCGATTATCAGATTCCCCTTCATGCTCTTCCCGAACACCTCCGGCCCCGCCATATACTCGGGCCACTCCGTCACGATGACCGCGGCGTCGGCCCCCTTTACGCAGCTCTCCAGAGAGTCGCAGTACCTGACTCTGACGCCGAACTTCTCCCTGACGTTCTCCACCGCGGCGGGGTCGCAAGCCGAGACGTCCGCGCCCTCCCGCAGCAGGCGCTCCAGCAGGACCAAGGAGCGGGCCTCCCTGATGTCGTCGGTGCCCGGCTTGAAGGCGAGCCCGACCATCGCGATTTTCTTGCCCTTGAGCTCTCCCCGCTTCTCTCTAAGGACCTCCAGGACTCTGAGGGGCTGGCTCTCGTTCACTTCGAGAGCTGCCTTCAGGATTCCGGGTTTGTAACCCCTCCCCTCACTCATATTTACCAGGGCCTTCACGTCCTTGGGGAAGCAGGAGCCCCCCCAGCCCAGGCCCGCATTAAGGAAGTCGGGCGATATCCTGGCGTCCAGGCCGACCCCCTCAGCAACATCCCCGACATCCGTCCCGAGACGCTCGCAGATGTTGGCGATTTCGTTGATGAACGAGATTTTCGTCGCCAGGAAGGCGTTGGACGCGTATTTTATCATCTCCGCGGTGCTCGGATCGGTGGAGAGCACGGGGCAACCAAGGTCTTCGTAGACCTTCTTCACCGCCGAATCGGATTTCTCGTCCAGCGCGCCGATGACTATCCTGTCCGGATTCATGAAATCCTCGACTGCGCGCCCCTCCCGCAGGAACTCCGGGTTCATGGCCAGGCCGAAGCCCTTGCCGGCCTTCTTTCCGGACTCCTTCTCCAGGATGGGCAGGACGACCTCTTCAGTGGTGCCCGGGCTGACCGTGCTCTTGACAGTCACCACGTGGTACCCGGCCTTGTCCGCGAGGGCCTTTCCTATGCTCCTCGCGGCGGATTTGACGTATTTCAAGTCCATGGCCCCGTCCTCACGGCTGGGAGTTCCGACGCATATGAAGGTGAGCTCAGACTCGGCTATCGCCGGCTCTAATTCGGTGCTGGCCCTCAGGCGCTTCCCGACATTCTTCTTCACCAGCTCCTCCAGACCATCCTCGTATATGGGCGCCTCTCCCCTGTTGATGGCTTCGACCTTTTCCCCGACCACGTCAACGCACGCCACCTCATGACCCTTCTCGGCCAGGCAAGCCCCGGTGACGAGGCCCACGTAACCAGTGCCCACCACAGATATCTTCATTCCGTCTCCACCTCTATAGTCTTGGAGAAATACTCCGAGCTTATGTTGCAATTGGAACAGAGCGGATACTCCTTCCGCAGCATTTTCCGTCTAGCCGTTTTGTAGGCGTCGCTCTTCCAGGCCTCGGCGACACCGCCTTCGAAGTCAAGAACATTTGCGAAGACGTTATCTCCCTCGAAGTCGTAGCAGCAGGTCGTCATGTCGCAGTTCCACAGGATGGTCGGCTGCCAAATCTTGTTGCAGTAGGTGGGCGCCGCCTTCAGGACCGGAGCGCCGCTCTCGTCCTTGTAGCGGGAGAACTCCTCCGACTGCGGAAGGTAGATTCTGGCCAGCTCCTTTTTTTCCTGCTCGCTGACCGAGCTCCCTAAAGACACCGTCTTGAGGGTCAACTTCTCGACTCCCATCTTTCTGGCCAGGGCCGACATCGCGGGTATCTCGCCCTCGTTGTGCTTCATTACTATGAACTGCAGCCTGGCCGAGGTCTCTGCCCCGAGCTCCTCCCTTAGCTTTATGAAATTCGCTATATTCTCCGCGACCTTCTCAAAATCGCCCCCCTTTCTGTATTTGGTGTAGCTCTCTTCCGTCGCTCCGTCCAGCGAGAGCACTATGTGGTCCAGACCTTTCTCGAGGAGGCCCCTCGACATCTTGTCGTCCAGCAGAGTGCAGTTCGTGCTGATGGAGCTGG
>CAZTIX010000141.1:0-2912 GCA_964613935.1 uncultured archaeon | reverse complement strand
CCGGCGAATAAGGCAGCTCCTTCAGCCGGCCCCATCGGCGCGACTCATCGCCTATGCCCACCCTCAGCCAGCCCGGCTTCACATCAGCTATCCTAACCCCGGAGCCCCGCAGATAGAAGACCCTGCCGCCCATGTCGGAGAAGACGTTCCTCCACCTGTCCCTCGAAAGGCGCGGCTCCGGGACTTCGATTTCGGCGATGGCGGAAATGATCCTCCGGTCCTGCCCCTTCCCGCCCAGGAGCCCCCCGTCCTCCCTGATGACCGTGTTGTGGCTGCCGAGGGCCACCCCGTCCGACCAGTTCCTCAGGGTTCCTATCATGTTCACCGGCTCCTTCAGCTTCCTTAGCAGACCGGCGGCCGCGTCCATAAACTCCGCCTTGCGCTCCCGATTGGCGAAGGCCGGCTGGAAGGCTGTCCGTATGTGCCGGGCAAGCGTCCCCCTGAACTCCAGGCCCCTGAGGAGGGTCTCGGGGACGTAGCCCTCGTGGAGCTTCAGAGCCGCCTTGAGGTCTTTCGCTCTTATTTCGGGCTCCGAGGGCAGGTTTATGTAGGGGCACTTGAGTATGAGGTCTATCACGAGGTTGTCCTCGAACCCGGGGACGACCATCAGGGGATAGGCCCGGCATATCAGGGGGCGGTTTTCGTATATGGCGCAGGACCCGTCTTTGTTCAGGTTTGCGCAGTAGCCGTCCGGCCTGAGCTTCAGCATGGGCCTCCGACCCCCGGGGTTGCCGGGCTCGCCCGGATACACTATCTGCCCCTCCAGCCCGCTCTTTTTGAGAAGCTCGATGTCGCCCGGCATCAGCTCCACCTTGGTGCAGCATATTCCGCAGCGCTCGCAGCCGTAGGCGGTTCCCTTGGGGAACGCGCTCTCCCACCGGACGGTCTTTTCCCCCAGCCTGCTCTTGCCCCTGAAATGCCCGGATTCAGCCATGGGTTAGGTTAAGGGATATCGCCATAAAAACCATAGAAGCGGCAGAACCGAAGACCCGGAACCGAAAACCGCAGACCCCGGACCGGAGACGGAGCCTAATATCCCATGGGCAGACCCAGGCCGCCCATGCCCTCCATTCCGTAGGCGTCCATGCCCCCGCCGGCCGTCTCCTCCCTGCCGTGGAGCACGAACACCACGAATATCCCGCCCGCCACCAGCAGGGCGTAGAGCATGTACTCGGTGTGCCCGCTCAAAGAGGCTTGGTATCCGAAATAGAGCACTCCCAGGGCGACAACGGCCACGATTATGTGGTGGGCCCCGCCCATCAGTATGAGGAAGATGGCCCCGACCCCCAGCCCCATGTACATCAGGGTCTGGTTGCCCGAGGTGAAGGCCAGGCCCATGAGAATCAAGAACAGCAGGAAGGTCGAGGAGTCCATTCTTTACGCTACTTGCCTCCCGGATAGATGCTGTTTCCTCCGAACCAGCTTCCTGTTCCTCCGTGCGGCGTGGGCATCGGATACATCATGCCGCCCTGCGGCGGATGCCTCAGGAAGCCCATGTAGGCGCTGGCCATGGAGCCCTCCACCACTCCGGCGGTCAGGCCGCCCACGAAGAGGTAGCCGAACATCACGAAGAAGAACACGAAGGCTATCCAGACGTGCTGGAAGAATATGAAGAATACGATGAAGGCGGAGACCGTGATGCCCAGGACGCGGGACTGGGTGGACTCCCTGACCTTGCGGAACAGGTATATGAGGGCTATGAGGCATATCAGCAGGTGGATGTCTTCGAACAGGCCCATTTTGTCGTGTCGCGGTCACGCGCTTGTTATCTTTACGGAGAAGGATTTAAAAAACAAACGCCGCCCTGCGCGCAAGTCTCTTTTTTTAAACCTTTTCGCTCTAAATAGAGCTCCTCACACAACACAAAAGAGATTAGGACAGAAGATGGAAACAAATAAATACATATACGCGTTCGAGGAAGGAAAGAAGGAGATGAAGCAGCTTCTGGGAGGCAAGGGCGCCAACCTGGCCGAGATGACGACTCTCGGCGTGCCTGTCCCCCATGGGTTCACCATAACCACGGAGGTCTGCCGCATGTATTACGACAACGACCGCAAGTATCCGCCCGGGTTCAACGGGGAGATGAAGAAGGCGGTCGAAAGTCTCGAGGAGAAGATGGGCAAGAAGCTGGGCGACCCCGCGGACCCCCTGCTGGTCTCGGTGAGGTCCGGCGCGGCGGTGTCTATGCCGGGCATGATGGACACGGTCCTCAATCTGGGGCTGAACGACGAGGTGGCCGAGGGCCTGGCCAAGAAGGCGGGCAACGAGCGTTTCGCCATGGACGCCTACAGGAGGTTCATACAGATGTTCGGAGACGTGGTCATGGGCGTCGAGCACGACAAGTTCGAGGAGACCCTCCAGGAGGTCAAGGACGAAAAGGGAGTCAAGCTGGACGTGGAGCTGGACGCCAAGGACCTCAGGAAGGTCATCGAGAAGTACAAGAAGGTCATCAAGGACGCAAAGGGCGAGAGCTTCCCCGAGGACCCGATGAAGCAGCTCCAGATGTCCGTGGACGCGGTCTTCGGCTCCTGGAACAACCCCCGGGCGATAAGATACAGGAAGATAAACGACATCCGGGGGCTTAAGGGCACGGCGGTCAACGTCCAGGCCATGGTGTTCGGCAACATGGGCGACGACTCCGGGACGGGGGTCTGCTTCACTAGGGACCCGTCCACCGGCGAGAAGAGCTTCTACGGTGAGTACCTCATGAACGCCCAGGGGGAGGACGTGGTGGCCGGCATCAGGACCCCCAAGCACCTGGACGACATGAAGAAGGAGATGCCCAAGACATACGAGCAGCTCACCGGCATAATGTCCGACCTGGAGAGGCATTACAAGGACATGCAGGACATGGAGTTCACCATACAGGAGGGCAAGCTCTACCTGCTGCAGACCAGGACCGGCAAGCGAAC
>CAZTIX010000140.1:0-2922 GCA_964613935.1 uncultured archaeon | reverse complement strand
GTAGCTAAGGGAAACGTCCGACTCGAAGCGATCGCCCTCTTGCAGCCCGGCGCAGCCCGACGCTTGGGGGACGGTGCAGGTCGTAGTGGCACCGGCGTCTAATGCTGTTTCCGCGCAGCTGCCGCCCGTCACGCCCAAGCCGGTCAGCGCATTGCCGCCGTTGCTCACCACAAGGGTGAGGGTTCCGCCTGGGGAATCGCAGTTCCATTCCTCGGGCTTCACTGCTCCAAAGCCCGACATTGAAGCGGATGCCGCATCTGAGCTCATGCCGGCTGGCTCCCCGGGCTCCTCCTGAGTGCCGGTTTCCGCCTCCTCCGAACTGTCGCTTTCGCCGCTTTCCTCCGAGGGCTGCATAAGAAAGAAAGCCCCGACCAGAACTATCGCCAACAAAATTATAATTGCCAATGCCTTTCCGGCCATTTTCAAGTATAATAATACAGCCATGAATAAAAATAAAAGCAGAAGTATTACTCCCGCTAATAGACGGGGCGCGCGCCTTTTTATATTGTCCCCGACTAACTTGCCGTTCGAGCGCGAATCAGGATGGCCAGAAACATCACCGTTGACGAGCTGTGCGGCAAGCACATAGAGGACGAAGGGGTCGAAATCGTCGAGCGCAAGGGTATAGGGCATCCCGACTCCATAAGCGACGGGGTCGCGGACGCTGTGAGCCGCGCGCTGTGCAAAGAGTATCTGGAGCGGTTCGGCGCGGTCATGCACCACAACACCGACGAGACCCAGATAATCGCCGGACAGTCCAAACCCAAGTTCGGCGGGGGGGCCGTCCTCAAGCCCATCGAGATGATACTGGTGGGCAGGGCCACCAACGAGGTGGAGGGCGAGGTGGTCCCGGTTGCGGAGATAGCGGTCCGGGCCGCGCGCGACTACATAAACGAGAACATAATCAACCTCGACCCCGACACGCAGGTCAAGATAGACCCGAGGTACGGCCCGGGCTCCGGCGACCTCCAGAGCGTTTTCAAGAACCGCAAGGGCATACCGGGCGCCAACGACACGTCCTTCGGCATAGGCTTCGCGCCCTTCTCAGAAGTCGAGCAGCTAACGCTCAAGTCTGAAGAGTGGCTCAACTCCCGCAAGACCAAGAAGAAGATTCCTGCTCTGGGTGAGGACATCAAGGTCATGGGGCTGAGAGAGGGGGAGGAAATAACGCTCACCATCTGCATAGCCCAAGTGGACAAGCACGTCTCGGGGATTGAAGAATACAAAGAGAACGTCGAGAAGGCCAGGGAGGGCCTTGCGAAGCTGGCCGAGGAGATAACGGACCGCAAGACCGACATCCTCATAAACGCCGGCGACATGACCGACATGGGGGAGTCCGGCATCTTCCTTACCGTTACCGGGACGTCGGCCGAGAACGGCGATGACGGCTCTGTCGGGAGGGGCAACCGCGTCTCAGGGCTCATAACCCCCGGGCGCCCGATGTCCATGGAGGCCGCTTCCGGCAAGAACCCCATAAACCACGTGGGCAAGATATACAATCTCCTCTCCTTCCGCATCGCCGACAGGATAGTGAGGGAGGTCAGCGGCGTCAGGCAGGCCGAGGTCAAGCTGCTCAGTCAGATAGGCCGGCCCATAGACGACCCGAGGATGTGCTACATAAGCCTGATGGCCCAGGACATGGCAACCGCGCAAAGGGACGCTACGGCCATAGCCGACGAGATGCTGGCTGACATAAAAAAGGTCACCGAGGACGTCATCCACGGACGGGTCAGGACCTTCTGAGATGTCGAGCGTCCACCGACATTTTTCTTCTTCCAGCCGCGTATAACCCATGAGAAAATCCGCGTTGGTCGTCCTCGCCATAGTCGCCGCCGCATTCGGCCTGGGATTCTACTTCTATTCCCAGATGCCCGACCCCATGACCACCCACTGGGGCTTCGAAGGGGAGCCGGACGGCCACATGGCGAGAGCGTGGGGACTGTTCCTGATACCCGGCCTGCTCGCCGCCTTCGCCCTGCTGTTCCTCAAGATACCGGACATCGATCCGCTGAAGGAGAACATCGAGAAGTTCAGGCCCCACTACGACAATTTCGTCATAATTCTGTTCCTGTTCCTGCTGGCCGTGCAGCTGCTGATGATTCTGTGGAATCTCGGCATCCGGCTCAGCTTCGCCCTCGCGCTTCCGCCGCTGTTCGCCCTGCTCTTCTACTGCGCGGGCGTCCTGTGCGAGCACGCCGAGAAGAACTGGTTCATCGGAGTGCGCACCCCCTGGACCATGAGCAGCGGGAGAGTCTGGGAGAAGACTAACCGCCTGGCCGGGAAGATGTTCAAGATATCCGCGGGCGTGGTTCTTCTGAGCCTCCTGCTGCCCTCTCTGATGGCCCTCTTCCTCCTGGGTCCGGCCCTGTTCACAGGGGCCTACGCGGTCTGGTACTCTTACTCGCAGTATCAAAAAGAGCTGCGGAAATAGCCAGCGCTCACTCAAAATCCGTAGCCTGCGCCACTGCTCACCGCTCATCCGCCTCCGTCAGCCCTTTTAATGCCCCCCTTCTATACTCCACATGGAAACCATAGGAAAATGCATGGTGGCTTATAACTCTCAGCACCAATCCGAACAACTTGTCGTGGGGTCGGAGGAGGCTATCGTGGGCGTTTCGCCGGAGATCGCGGTAGTCCCCTCTTTCACCTTCAAGCAGTGAGCCCGGCCTCGTGGGTTGCAGAGGGGGTGCGGTTGGGGCGGTCTGCGGTCTTTGGGGGGCTTCAGGCCGGCGCACCCCTCACTATCAAGCCCGTCTTGGGGCCTTAACAACAAAGGGAGGCGTCAGAAAAGAAAGAGAGGACCTGGGCGTTATCAGAAAGGCGGGGGCTCCGCCCCCGCTTACTCTCACACACTACTCGCAAATCCAAAAATGACATCCTCCCCGGCATGAATGCCGGGGTATCCGCGGCAGGTAGGCTCAA
>CAZTIX010000139.1:0-2935 GCA_964613935.1 uncultured archaeon | reverse complement strand
CCCATTTGGGAGTGAACCTATTCAAACCCCTCATATTCTTTATTCCTCCGGCGGTCTGGTAGAAATCAAGGGCTTTTGGCAGCAGGCTTTGGACGTATCTCAGCTCTCTGGCCTCCGCCTCTTTTTTCCTAAGCCGGGCAATCCTCCCCTTTAGTTCGGCCTTGGTGGCAGGTATTCTTCTGGCTGTGCTTTCATCGAAATGGACTCTTGTCCCGTCTTTTCTGACGACGTTTACCCTGCCCCCCGGCCCAACAGCGACCCTGCCCCCCTCGAGCGCGGCCAAGCCCCTTGCGGTCCTTTCCAAGTGAAATCTTTTGGGGTCGGGTCTCTTTGGTGCCATCTTTTTTCTTATATCCTCAAAACATAAAAACCTCCTCACCCTGTTTTTTAACTTATCCCTTCATATTACTCGCTCTGATTCTACAAACATGGCCGACAAAGACGAGGCGGAAACCGGGTTCTGGGACGATGTGAAGAAACTCTTCTCGGACCTTTTGGCGGCGTTCCTGATATTCCTGGCCCTGGTGTTCGTGGCCGGGGAGCTGTACACGATGCACTTCATGCGCGCAGGCAACGAGCTCATGCTCTGGCTCCCCGTCGCGGTTCTCGTAGCGGCCCTTTTCTACAAAGCCCTGGAATGAGCCTAAGAAAAGTACGCAGGCAGAGGGAAGGCGGAGGATTGTCCGGCATAAAGCGCATGCTGGGAATCGGTGGCGAGAAGGGCCTGCGGTCCGTGAAGGGCCCCTCCCGGCCGGGGTTGCCGTCGGACCCTCAAAAGCGCAGGCGGCTCTTGGCCATATTGCTTATAGCGGCCGCCGCGGCAACGGTCATAGCAGTTGAGATAGTTCTTTGGGGGGGCGGCTCGCAGCCCGCGCCTCCTCCGGCCAACGCCACCAACCAGACCATCAACCAGACCGACAACCAGACCGTTACGGCCAACCAGACCCCCGAGGCGCCCCGCCCGGACCTCGACGTAAGGGAGATGTCCGTCACTCCCCGGGAGCTTCCGGTGGGCGAGAACCTGACCGTCGCCGTCACCATAAAGAACAAGGGGGAGACCAACGCCACCAATGTCACAGTCGCCTTCCTGATTGGCGAAGAGGTCTTCGAGAGTCTCGAAATCGGCTCTTTGAGCGGGGGGGAAACCACTGAGCTTAGCGCCGTTTGGGCTCCGCAGAGCTCTCACGTCGGCGAGCGAGCCGTCCGGGTCAGGTTGGACCCCGAAGACGAGATCGAAGAGGAGAACGAGGAGAACAACGAGGGGGCCGAGGCGGTGACCGTGGAGGAGCGGGTAATCCGGGACATCTCGGGCAACTTCACCCACCAGAGCACCGCCAATTTCAACATCCTCTGGTATTCGGAGAATTTCAGGACTCCGCCCGAGAGCGGAGAGCACTATCAATACTTCCAGCTGACTCGCCAAACCTCGGAAACCTACTACCTGGACGTGGTGATAGCGGGATTCAGGGCGACCCGCCAGAACCAGGTCTACGGCATAGAGATACCGGACGCCAGCGCCTCCGGATGGAACGGAAGAAGATGCGTCAAGGAGACGTTGGATTCGGACACCTGCATATGGAACGGCCCCCAGATAAGGCTGGACCTGGATTTCGACGGCAGCAGGCTGGAGGTTCGCGACCAGTCAGGAGAGAAGGCCAGAGCCACCACTTCCGGAAACAGCGTGGAGGGCATAAGTCTGGCCGGCATAAAGACGGCCGACTGGCCCGAGGAGGAGATTAAGACCTGGAGGGGATACAACGCCCCCGAGCCGGACAGGATGATTCCGAGGGAGTTCTACGAGGTCGCGGACGACTCGATATACGTCCATCCGATGAAGTGGAATCCCCGCAGCCTGGACGCCCAGGTGGCGACCTGGCTCCGATTCAAGATAACCGTGGATTGAGGTCCGCGCTCTTCCTTATGCGCCGTAGAGCTTCGAGAAGCCCATGTGGTTGGCGATTATCGGCATCAGGTCCAGGCCCCGTATCCGGCACATTCCCCCCTTGGCGCAGGAGCGCTCTCCGAACCGCTTGACCTCGTCGGTGAGTATCCCCGGCCCGGCCATCGCCAGCGGAACGGGCTCGTAGGAATGCTTCTTAAGCTCGCAGGGGGTGGTGTGGTCGGCGGTGGCGACCAGGAGCCCTTCGAAATCCTTGAGCTCCCTCACAGCCCGGTCCATCTTCTCTATCATCCGGACCTTGAGCTTGGGTTTTCCGTCCTCCGCGGCGGAGTCGGTGGGTTTGAGGTGGATGAAGACGAAGTCGTAGTCGCCGATTATCTCCATCGCCTTTTTGGCGGCCTTGGAGAAATCGTCGTCGTATTTGGCGTTGGAGCCGGGGACGTCCACCGGCTCCATGCCCAGGAAGATGCCGACGCCCCTGTACAGGCCGCTGGCCACGCAGGCCGATTTGATTCCGTAACGGCTCTCCAGCGAGGGCACGGGCACGTACTGCCCCGCGCTTCTGAACAGAAAGACGTTGGCGGCCGGTTTGCCCCCCTTTTCTCTCTCCTTGTTCACTGGCAGGTCCTTGAGCTTTTCGTAGGACATCTTGGTGAACTTGTTCAAGACTCTGGCAGTCTTCTTCGCCTCCTTGGAGTTGTCGAGGGGCTCGACTTTCTTGACGATTTCGCCCGTCTTCTTGGAGTCGTTGCCTGTTACCCGGTCGCTGATGCCCTTGCCGCGCAGCACCAGCGCGGCCCGGTACCACGCGCCCGGCTTGAGCAGTATCTCCACGCCGTCGATTTTGGTGCCGTCCAGCTCCCCGCAGAATTCCTCGGTGCTCTCTATCCTGCCAGCGCGGCGGTCCCTGACGACCATGTCGTCGTCCAGGGTCCCCACATTCGCGCGGAAGGCGATGTCTCCGTGCTCCAGCTCGACCCCGGCCCCGCAGGCCTCGATGGGGCCCCTCCCGTGATAGTGCTCGTGCGGGTCCAG
>CAZTIX010000138.1:0-2940 GCA_964613935.1 uncultured archaeon | reverse complement strand
GCCCTTGATGAGCTGGCCGGCTACATATCCATGCTGGCCAGGCGCCCGACCTTCCAGCTTGCCGTCGCCTACCTGGCCGAGTACATGGTGGACTACAAGGGGGTGGCGGTCGTGGACTACGCCCTGGAGACCATAATCCTGTCCAACGCCATGATTACCTACCTTGATCCCATGGCCCGGGTCATGGCCTCCCTGGGCGGGCACGAGCGCGTCGAGAAAGAGGACCTGGCCATGGGAATAAAGAACATAGACGGCTCGCTCCTGGCCGCGCTCTCCAACGGGACCATAGTCAAGGAGCTGATAGAGGACATAGACGGGATATTCGGCTAGCCGGCCCAATGAAGGTCAGCGTATCAGGCCTATCGTTCTTCCTATGGAAGCGCCCCAGTGGTCGGCTATCTCCTCCCACCAGTTGTTGCCGTCCCACTTGGGCTGGTATTTTACCCTGAGCATCTGCTCCTTGGGCGACTCTATGGGCGGCAGCTGCTCGCTTCCCCTCAGGAACGGGCCGCGCTCCTTGGTCTTCCCGCTGTCGGCGGTGGCTATGAGAACCATCACCAGGCCCACGCCCAGCGCCACCCACACCATCCCCTCCTTCAGGGCGAATATGACCAGCACCAGCATCACCAGGACCAAGACCGTGTTCATCGTCGTTTTGTCAGATTTGTTAGTTTAATGCGTTAGTTTAATGGCGTTAGATTAATAAACGTTAGCGTCTTCGGGGTCATTTCAGAAGCCCCAGCCCGCGGCCTATCCCGCCGCCCCAGTGCTCGGCTACCATATCGCCGAACCACAGGTCTATGTCGTGGCCGTCCCAGTCGTCCTGGTATTTTATGAACATGTCCCTGGTCTTGGGGCCGCTTCGGGGAGCCTTCCTGGCCGGAGCCTGATAGAGCATAGGGCCCTTCTCAGGCGTGACGGACCTGCTGTCGACCATCCAGGCGACGGCCAGGGTGAACACCACGCCCAGCGCCACCCAGAGCATTCCCTGGCTCAGGGCGAAAAGCACGAGCAGGCTCATGACCGCCAGCAGCACTGTGTTCATTTTCGGGCTCCGATTTATGGATTGTGCGATTGTATATTGAGGCTTCCCTCTAATAAATCGCCCTTCGGCCGCCTTTCGGCGGGCCTGGCCGGCTCAGGGCCTACTCCTCCGGTATGAGGGGGTTGGGGGTGTCCTTCTCCAGCCTGATTGGCCGGTTGCCGGTGGGCGTCTGGTACTTTAAATCAAGAAGGTCCGATATCTCAGGGCTGACCGGGAGGGGTATGTTGAAGAATCCGTCCCGGGCGTGGGGGGCCTTGCGCTTCATCACGTTCCTGACGTGCTGCTTCTCTATCTCCTCCTGCTTCTGGTCCTTGATGCCCCAGGAGAATCCGGAGCCCTGGGGCCTTTGGGGGGCCCGCGCGTATCCCGACGGCCGGGACTGGAGGTACTTCATCGGCATGGACTGCGGGGGGCTTCGCTGGTTGAGGAGGTAGGCCGCCGCGCCTATCCCCAGCAGGGCTATCCCCACCCACATGGCCTGGGGCACGAACAGTAGCAGCGCCCCCATCATCGCGACTACGGCGGCGAGGTTCATCCTTGGTCCTCCCTCTTTTTGGGCGGCTTCTTCCACTGGAGGGCTGTCCGGTAGGGCCACACCCTCTTGGGCTGGCCCGTCCTCACGTAGAGGCGGTGGGTGTGGGCGCCCTTGTTCCACCCAAAGCCCGACTCGCCCGTGGAGGCCTTGTGCATGCCGTCCAGCTTGAACCTGAGGTCGTCCTTGACCCTTATTATGTCGTTGATGTCCAGTGTGGCAGTCCCGGTCCTGGGTCCGATGCCCATCCCGCCGGCGGGGTCCTTTATGGACATCCCCCCGATACCGTCACAGGGGGCGGACCACTTGAAGTCGGCGTCCTCGATGCTCGGCATGTCCCAGCCGGGCGGAGCCTCGCCCCAGTCGTCGAAGTGCTTCTCCCCCGCCTGCCTGGGCTGCTCAGCCGCCTCGGGCGCCGCCTGCGCCGGGCCGGCCACGGCAGTAGCACTCGCCGGCGCGCGCATCCGCTCCGAAGACTCCTCCGAGCCGCCCACGGCGACGGCCATAGAGAGCACTATTATTCCTATGCCGAGCCACCAGGGCCAGCCTATCAGGAGCATCGCAAAACCCAGGGCCAGCAGGCCCAGGAGGTGGGACGTCTTCAGGGCCATCGCTATTAATTGGGGCTAGAGGCTTATAAAAGCCCTCACTTCTTCTCGAGAATCTCGATAAGCTTGATGTTCAGCTCGCGGATGGTGTCCAGCAGCTGCTTTATCTCGCCCGTCTCCTTCTGGAGACTGTCGATTCCCTCGGTCAGTTTTTTGGCTACCTCTTCTTCCATTTTTTCTTCCTCTGATTTTGGAGTCTCAGATTCTTCCGGGGGCCCGGCTTTCGCTTCCTCCGTTTCCTCCGTTTCCTCGCCCTTTTTCTCCTCTCCCTTCCCCGTCTTTTCTTCCGGCTCGCTCTTCGGGCTCGGCCGCTCTTTCCGCTTCTCCGGGGCCTTCTGGCCGCCCTCCCCGGGGGGCTTCCCCCCCGCCTCCTTCTCTCCGGCGGGCTCGGAGACGGATGTGGATATCGCCTGCTTTATTGCGCTGAGACGCTTCATCTTGGCCTGGTCGAGGGCCATGTCCTCCCTCTTTTCCTTCTTCTCCTTCTTTTTT
The DNA here is from genome assembly GCA_964613935.1 of uncultured archaeon. GTDB lineage: Archaea > Altiarchaeota > Altiarchaeia > JAFGQM01 > JAFGQM01 > CAZQBY01. Next base: position 263 of record CAZTIX010000138.1, on the reverse strand, counting down.
CCCCTTCCGAGGAAGGAAAGCACCGATTTCCCGGACTCGCCGGACTTCCCCTCCTTCTCCCGCTTCTCCCTGCGGCGTCTTCGACCGCCCCTTTCCTTTTGTTCGCTTTCCTTCTGCTCGGGCCGGGATGGGCGCTGCGGCTCCGGCGGAGGCTTCTCTTCCGCCTCTCCCCCCTCCTTCATCTTCTCTATCAGGGAGTCCTTTCCGGGCTTTTCCTCCGGGGTGGGAGGCTTCTCCTCCTCTTCCTCCCCTATGAGCTTCTT
>CAZTIX010000137.1:2568-3034 GCA_964613935.1 uncultured archaeon | reverse complement strand
GTCGCGGGCGACCTTGGCCAGTATGGACGCGGCGCCGGCCACCCGGTGGTTCAGGTCGGCCTTGTGCTCCGCGACTATGGGTATGTCTTTCTCGCACAGGTTGGCTATGCTGTCGGAGTATCTGGACGGAATCACGTCCGGGCAGTCCACGTAGCAGACGTCCGGCTTGCGCTCGAGGGAGTTCAGCATCTCCGCGGTCTTGATTGCCTCGACGTCGTTGAGGGAGGCGGTCTTCATCCACTCCGTCACCTGCCGGGCGTCGATTGAGAGTATCCTGTAGTCGAGGGCCAAGTCCCTGACCCTGCCGAAGAGCTCCTCCCTCTTCTCCCTGGGCAGAAGTTTCGAGTCGGTCACTCCCATCCGGGCCAGCTTTCTCTGGTCCTTCCTGTCTATGACGACCGCGGCGAAGACCATCGGCCCTATGACCGGCCCCCGCCCGGCCTCGTCTACCCCGCAGACGAGCATC
>CAZTIX010000137.1:0-2558 GCA_964613935.1 uncultured archaeon | reverse complement strand
TCTTGTTGAGAGATTTACGGGCCAGGCTTAAAAACTATTTTTGAAGAAGCCTGTTCAGCCCGTTCACGAACGCGAGTATGGCCGCCATGTTGACGTCCTCGTGGACGCCCCGGGAGAAGGCTCCCTGATGCTTCTCGTCCGATATCTTCAGGGTCACGTCGGCCAGGGCGTCGCTGCCCCCGGTTATTGCGTCGAGGTGGAACTCGTCCAGGTTTATCCTGCGCTCGTGCACGGCCGCCTTTATTGCGTTCAGGCTGGCGTCCACAGGGCCCACTCCCTCGGCCTCCGCCTCCTTGGGCTCGCCCCGGACCTTCAGCTTCACCTTGGCCCTGGGCTGCTTGCCCAGCCGGTCGGATATCTCCAGGTCCACCAGCTCGATTATCCTCTTCTCTTCAGGAACGGCGCCCGTCACGTCCTGGGCCAGCGCCAGCAGGTCTTCCTCCGTCACCTTCTTGTTCTTGTCCCCCAGGTCCTTGACCTTTCGGGTTATCTCCCTGACCTGCCCCTCGGTGGCCTCCACGCCCAGCTCCTTCAGCTTGGCCGCCACCCCGTGGGCGCCGACGTGCTTTCCAAGCACCAGCCTCCTGCGCGCGCCCACCTCCTCCGGCCCTATGGGCTCGTAGGTCGAGGACTTCTTCAGCACGCCGTGGACGTGTATGCCCGACTCGTGGGCGAACGCGTTCTCCCCGACTATGGGAAAATTGGGCATCACCCTAATTCCGCTCAGCCGCTCGACCAGCTTGGACGTGGAGTAAATCCTCTTGAGGTCTATGCCAGTCTCGATTCCCTCCAGATGCTTCAGAATCAGGACCACCTGCTCCATGTCCGCGTTTCCGGCCCGCTCCCCCAGGCCGTTCACGGTCGTGTGGGGATAGGCGGCTCCCGCCTTGACCGCCGCCACCGTGTTGGCCACGGCCAGCCCGAAGTCGTTGTGGCAGTGGACGGCGATTGGGACCTTCAGGGCCGCGCGCAGCCTGCCCATCAGCGCGCCCATCTTCTCCGGCGTCATGACACCCACCGTGTCGGGGATGTTGATTATCTTCGCGCCGGCCTCCTCCGCGGTCTTGCAGACCTTCTCCAGGTAATCGTACTCGGTCCTGCAGGCGTCCTCCGCCGAGAAGTGGACCGGCGTCCCCCGCTCCACGCAATAGGAGACCGACTCCTCCACCGCCTTCAGAATCTCCTTCTTGGACATCTCCAGCTTGTGCTTGCGGTGCAGGGGGGAGGTGCCTATGAATATGTGGGCCCAGTCCGCTCCGCTGTCCACCGCCGCGTCTATGTCCCTGCGGCCGCACCGGGCCAGGCTGCAGGTCTCTGCCTTCAGGCCCATGTCGGCCACGGCCTTGACCGCCCTGAAGTCGCCCTCCGAGACCACGGCGAAGCCGGCCTCGATTATGCTCACGCCGATGTCGCTCAGCGCCCGGGCTATGGCCGTCTTGTCCTCCAGGTTCAGCGCCACCCCGGGGGTCTGCTCGCCGTCGCGCAGGGTGGTGTCGAATATCTTGACTTCCGCCATCGCGGTTAATTAGAAGGGCAATTGGAAAAAAGAGCGATTTTTTAATCATAGCCTCGAAAATAAACACCTGTTCTGCCGCTGTAGCTCAGTCTGGGAGAGCACCACATCCTTTGGGGAGAAAAAGCCCAAGGAGGTGTAGCTGAAGTTTCCTAGAACGGGAGTTAGTCACGTGGGAGTCGAGGGTTCAAATCCCTCCGGCGGCACTCTTCTTCCAATCAGCCGTGCCGCCGCAACCGGCAAGGTCGTGTGCCCGGGGGTGGCGTCCACCTTGCCGTCTTGGCGGCCGCATCTCACTTTTCCCAGAATTGGCTCGTGCGTCCGCTACTGTCGAGGTCATTCGCAGAGAATCGGTGTCCACCTCGACATCCCTCCGGCGGCATTTTCACCTTCGGTGAAGGTCTTGGGTCTACAGTCTTGGGTCTTGTAAAGATGGAGGCTGCTGTTTGTTCTGAAGGAGGACAGACAAATACAAAGCTTACTTCGACTTGACGAAGAGATATGACCTGATAGTCGTCTACAAGGTTTTTAAATCTGAAATACTTATAATAACAGCATACAAAACTAATCGAAAATGGCAGAAGAGGCTTCTGGGAAGATCCCGAAGGGGTTGATGTACGACAGCGACGAGGATATCTTGTTTTTCTCCAAAGGCAAGGTCAGCAAGGGTACTATCGAGATCGGTGATTTCGTCATAGACATAGATGAACATGGAAACCTGGCCGCAATTGAGATATTCAATGCCTCCAAGATCTTCAACGTCCAGAAGAGGATACTCTCAAAGATTAAATCCGCTAAGCTGAGAATACAGTCGACGCCTAACGCGATGTATCTGAGCATGGCAATAGTTCTGATGAACGGCAAGATGGAGTTCCCACCTATCTCTCTTCTTCCACATGTCACCAGGAGAGAGCCGATAGTCAGCAGTCCGTGGACTGAATACAGTCCGATTGCCGTTTGATTTCTCTACTTTTACGCCACACAATCCTTGATGTAGCGTAACTTCGACTCGCATATCCGACCTTCACCTTTGGTGAAGGGTCCC
>CAZTIX010000136.1:0-3085 GCA_964613935.1 uncultured archaeon | reverse complement strand
AGCGAGCTCGGGCGGGGCGGGCCGAAATATGAGGTCGTGGAGAGCTTCACTCGTTGAACCTCCTCTTGGTTCTCGCGGAGGTGCGGGTGATGGAGGTGGTACGCCCCCTGCCGTTCACGGTCAGCAGGACGTGCCTTCCGGCCAAATCACCCATGCTACCGACTTCGAAAAGCTCCCGCAGCCTTTCGCCCTCTTCGGGCGTGTAGAAAATCGGCTCGTGCAAGCCGTCAAAACTCACTCGGTGTCCGCTTCCGCCGTCCAGCGGCTCTACGGAGGCGATGTGAGAGGCTGAGACCCTCTGCCGTCGCCGTAAAGCCCTGCCGGAGGAAGGGGCTATCGTGTGGTGCAGGGGAGAGACTCCCACGCACCTCCCTTCAGGGTTTTCAAATAGCAGAACGTTCCTGTCTTTCAACCGCCAATGCTCTCCCCGGGACAGGCCGTAATTCTCCAGCAGCCGGTTGGCGCTTGCGGCGGAGAGGGGCAACTTGCGGCCGCGATTGAGGTGAAGGACTATATCCCTCCCAGGGAAAACGCTCTTTATCCTGCCCTCGACTGCCCTGTTGCCGGCGGGTTTTTTGCGCTCCGACAGAATCCTTTTTGCCCACACTCTGGAGCCTGCTGAAAAAACCGGCCCGTGGGTTCTGAGAGCTCGGGCGGAGGCGCGCCCGCCCGCTTTCTTGGCCATGCCTTAACTTTAATTAAGAAAGAGTATAAAATCACCATGTTCGGACGACTGAAAAGGCTGTTCAAGAAGGCGGAGGACGAGGTGGGGGAGAAGCTGGAGAAGAAAGCCGAGGAAGGTCCCGCTTCGCAAAAGGCCCCCGCCGAAGAGGCGTCTCCGGTAGAAAAGTCTGGCAAGGAAGCTACCGCGGCCGCAGGGAAGGTCCTGAAAGAGGAGGCTGAGGGGGTAGGGGAAGCTGGGAAAGCCCGGGAAGGGAAGGCCGAAAAACCCGCGGAGAAGGGGCGTGCGGGGAAAGAGATAAAGGTCGGGCTCAAGACCCGCCTCAAGACCGCCATGCGCAGGAAGACCCGTCTGGGCGAGCCGGAGATAGAGGAGATAACCTGGGGCCTCCAAATGGGCCTGATGCAGAGCGACGTGGCCATGGAGGTCGCGGAGGCCATCGGCAGCCAGCTGAAGGAAAAGCTCGCATCGGCCGAGTTCACAAATCCGCGGGAGCAGGTCAGGGAGATATTCAAGGACACGCTCGTCGGCATACTCAAAGCCGGCGGAGAGCTGGACTTCATGGAGTTCGTGAAGGGCAGGGAGAGGCCGGTGAAGATTGTCTTCTTCGGCATAAACGGCTGCGGAAAGACAACGACCATCGCGAAGCTGGCGAAGATGCTCAAGGGCAGCGGGCTGTCGGTCGTGGCGGCTGCAGCGGACACCTTCCGCGCAGGGGCCGAGGAGCAGCTGGGAGAGCACGCCAAGAGGGTGGGAATCAGGATGGTGCACCACCAGAGAGGTGGTGACGCGGCGGCGGTTGTCTTCGACGCGGTAAAGCACGCCGAGGCGAACGGCATAGACGTGGTCCTGGCAGACACTTCCGGACGAATGCAGTCGGACACGGATCTAATGGGCGAGATGGAGAAGATAGCTCGTGTCAACAAGCCGGACCTGCGGGTGTTCGTAGGCGACGCCCTGACCGGAAACGACGCTGTGGAGCAGGCCAAGGTCTTCAACGAGCGCATCGGCATAGACGCGTCAATACTCGCCAAGGTGGACGCTTCCAAGGGCGGGGCGGCCCTGTCGGTGAGCTACGTGACCGGAAAGCCCATAATCTTCCTAGGAGTGGGGCAGGGTTATGAGGATCTGAAAGAGTTCGACCCCGAGGGTTTTGTGGAGGAGATAATCTAGTTTTTAAGCTCCTTGCCTCAAATTAGCCACCAAGATGGGCGAGATGCCGGAGCAACGGAAGCCGAGGAAGACCCACGGGCACAAGAAGTGCCCGCGCTGCGGAAGCAAGAGCTACAGCGTCAGCAAGAAGTACTGCGTCAAGTGCGGCTACGGCAAGACGCCCCGCCGCAACGACTAAGACTTTTTCTTTTGCCCTGCCTTAAATAAGCATGCGGAGACCACCAGCAGGCAGGATTCCCGTGATGCCCGCGCGGCCGGCCAGGGAGGCGCGGATACACTTCGGCTTTCTGGAGATAGCATCGATTCTGGTCTCCATCGTCACCATGGCGCTGGCGTTCCAGATGTTCGGCGTGTCCGACTCCGGCATAATCCTGGGCGTGGTCCTGGGCATAACCGCTCACGAGATATCCCACAAGCTGGTCGCCCAGGCTATGGGCTTCGAATCCCGATACAAGCTCTGGTCAATAGGGCTGGTCCTTGTCGTGGCCTTCGCCATCATAAGCAGGGGGAGATTCATATTCGCGGCCCCCGGCTTCGTCGTCACGGAGGGGATGGCCAGCATCCGCGAGCGCGGAATAATCTCGCTCTCGGCTCCCGCAGCCAACATACTCCTCGCCGCGCTCTTTCTGCTTGTCGGGGGGGTCTGGGCCGTTTCAGCCGCCTACGTCAACGTCCTTCTGGCCGCGTTCAACCTCCTGCCCGTCGGCCCGCTGGACGGCTCGCCGGTTATGGAGTGGAATCCTGCGGTGTGGGCGAGCGGCTTCGGTCTGACCTGCCTGCTGGGGGCAATCATGATAATCTGAGCGAGCTCACTCCTCCAGCATCTTCCTGAAGAACCTGTTCAGCTCCCTGACCCGCTTGGCGGGCTCGGAGTCCTTGCCGTGCTTCTTCTCATAGTCCAGCGCGGCCCAGGTGGGGTCCCTGACCACGGACTGTCCGGTGGAGTCGTCCACCATGTTGTCGCAATAAGCTACAATCCTCTCTTCGAGCGTCTTGGGCATGTAGTCGCTAGGCGGAAGTCCTATCTTTTCGGCCTCCTTCTTGCTTATCCCTCCGCCGACATGCCGCTCGCATATCCTGGCTACTTTCTCTATGTCCGAGTTGCCCCTGACATTCAGGTCGCGGAGGATGCGGGCTCCGACGACTCCGTGGCTCACGTCGTTGGTTCTGGACCTGCCCACGTCGTGCAGGAGGGCGGCAACCGACACCAGCCTCTTGTTTATTCTGAGG
>CAZTIX010000135.1:0-3098 GCA_964613935.1 uncultured archaeon | reverse complement strand
CTATCTCGTCTATTTCGGACCTCAGCTTCCCTATCTCCAACTCCTCAGACCCTCTTGCCAAGCTTCTCCTCCACGACCTCCATGCCGGCCTTCTGGCAGCTCGCGCAGACCGGGCGGAGCTTGCCGTTCATTTTGACGTAGGTGCCCTTTATCTTGTCCATGACGCCGGTCTTTATCTCCGAGCCGCAAATCTCGCACTTCATCCCGGCCTATTTACGGTCAGGCGAATAAAACTCACTAGTCCCAAGGCAGCCGCATTATGCCCTTCCAGAGCTCCCTGATCTTGCCCCGGTCGAGCTCCAGGGCTTCGCATTGCTTCTCCAGCTGAGAGAATATATCCCTGACCCTCTTGATGTCGTCATGGCAGTCCAGCTCCTCCTTGAGCAGGCCTATCTCTTTGGCCAGCTTGACCCTGTCCGAGAGGAGATGCAGAAGCGCCATGTCCTTCTGGTCCAGTTTTCGTCGCAGAAACTGCAGGTGCTCCTCGCTCTTCTCATCCCATTTTCCTATCGGCATCTTCCGGCTCCGGCAGGCAGACTGCCAGAAATCGCGGCCGTAGGACTCCCGCCGCCTGCCATATATTAATGAATAAGGGATAAAAATACGGCCATGATCTCAATATGCTACGGCCGCGAGAGATACCACGAGCTGCTCTCCGAGACCGCGGGGCCTGCGGACACCGTCATAGAGATAGGCCCCCACACCGGGGCGAGCACGAAGGCGGTAGCCTCGCGCGCCGGCAGAGTCATAGCGGTGGACAAGGCCTCCCAGGCCGAGAAGGCGTTCAACAAGAAGCCTGAGAACGTGGAGTTCGTCAGGGGCGACGTCAGGTTATTCAAGACCGTTGACAAGGTGCTCAGCCTGGTGAAATCCTGCGACCTTCTCACCATCGACATGGGGGGCGGTCGCTTCCCGGACACGGTCTTCAAGGTCTGGGCGGTCTGGTCCGGTGTTTTCAAGCCGCGGGACAGCGTCCTGCGCAATCGCGGTCTGGGAGAGTTCATAAGGCGCGCGCAAATCCGGGATCCAGTCCTGGAGAAGAGCTTCCCGAACGGCGGCTGGCTCTCCCAGTCGGGCCGGAAGCGGCCCCGGCAGCTGAAAGAGGGGATGGAAGAGCTGGGGCTGTGGATGAAATGAACTCTCGGACCTTCAACTTGCGCGCAGTTGAAGGGTCTGCGCGCCCGCAGGGCGCGCATCGCACGTGCGAGTCTTCCGGCTAAGCGATTTCGCACCTTCCGCCTATGAACTCGGACAGCTTTTTGGCCAGGCGCCGATTGCTTTCGTCCAGCTTCTTCTTCTCGGCTCGGATGTCCTCCCTTATCCTCCCGGCTTTCTTCTCTTCCACGGATATCTTTCCGTCCAGGCCCTCTATCTCGCGCCTGACCTTGTCCATCTCCCTCCCGGTGTCCAGCTCTCTTGTCTTGGACTCGAGGGTGCGTATCTTGGAAACGGTCTTGTTGTATTCTGACCTGACCTTCTCCAGATAGGAGAAGTTTATGGCCCTTATCTTCTTCAGGGTTTTTTCGCCCTCTCCGGAGCCCAGGCTCAGGACCCCGGTCTGTATGGCCTTCTGCACCTTCGCCAGCAGATTGGGCAGAGTGTTCTCGCCCCGCAGGAACGTGTCGACGGGGTCGTCGGCGTATCGCCCCACGCCAACCCCACCGGCCTTGCCCTCCTTTACCGCCCGGGCGTATTTCTTGAAGACCCTCTTGAGCGGCCCCAGGACGTTGAGCACGAACGTCTCCTTCTCCTTCTTCTCCTTCTCGAGTTTATCCAGCCCGTCCCTGGCGGCCCTCAGCTTCTTCGTCTTTTCGCTGGCCTCTATCTCCGCGATGCGGGCCTCCAGCTCTTTCTTCTCGCCCCGGGCCCTCTTAATCGCGGCTTCGGCCTCCGATTCACGCTTCTCCAGCTCCCCGATGGCATTCGCCCTCTTTTCGGCATTTTCGAATTCCTTCTCCGCCTTCTCCAGCAGCTCGAGCTTCTTCTGCCTCTCCCTCAGGGCGCTGTTCAGCTCTTCGCAGAGTGCCACCAGGCGGTTCAGGCTCTTCTTCACGTCTGAGAGCTGGTCCGGGAACCCGAAACTGACTCTCTGGCCGTACTTGCCGTCGACCCTCCTCATCTCCTCCAACAGCTCGTTCAGCTCCTCCACCTGCTCCAGGGTTCCGACCTCGGTGTCGACGTCGTTAACGGCATGCTTCCCTCTCCTGACGTAGTTGTCTCGGGAGCTGGAGACTACCGATTTTATCCTCTGCTTGACGTCCCCCTTCATCCGGACCCCCTCCAGCTCCCGAAGGCTCTCCCTGAGGTTCTTGAGTATTTCCGGCACCTTCTTCAGGGGAGGCGAGGCGGTCTTGTCCAGGCCCTCCTCCAGCTCCCTCCGGCGCTCGGCTATCCAGTCTTCAAGCTCCTCAGGCTTTATCCTCTCGACCCTGGGCTCCGGCTCCCCCCTGCCCAGTATCCTGTCAAGAAGCCCCATGAGTTAGTTAGAAGAGGACGGGATTTAAAGCAAGGCTTTTATGCCTTCAGACATTAAATCCACGTGCCCCGAAACAAACCCAAGAGAAGAAAAGGGCCCCGAACGCCGTCGGCCAAGTTCTTTCCCGGAGAGGAAAGGCCCGACGGCAGCTGCGACATAGCGTTCGGCCTGCGGCACCCCGAAGGAAAGCAAACCGGCACCTTGACGATACGGCCCCTCAAAGGGGGCGGAGCAAAAGAGGCCCCGGTCGGAGCCACCCATAGCCTGCACCTCCCGGAGGGCCTGCGGCCGCATCGCGCGACGATTGAGAGTTTGATAAGGAAAAGCGGCAGGATTCCCCACACCGTTGCCGAATTTTCTTCTCACAAGCCCGACCCGACCCGAATATATCTAAGCTATCCGCAAGGGAAGTGGCATGTGAAAAGATTGAGCAGTTCCCCCAGTCCGAATTCCGCAATCCTGGCGGTCAGGTTATCGCACCCCTCCGGGAGCGATGTTCTGCCCTTTGCCGCTCTGCCGAGGGGAAGCCCTTCGGCGAAGAGCGCCAGATTTCCCGAAGGCGCAACTCACGCCATGCCGATGCCCGTGTCCATGAGGGGGCGCGCGAATCAGGTTTCCAGCC
>CAZTIX010000134.1:0-3114 GCA_964613935.1 uncultured archaeon | reverse complement strand
AACTTCACCATCGGCTTCACCTCCAATCCCTCCTCGTCCGCCCTCTCCCATCAGGAGCTGATATCCCCGCGGATACTGGAGCCGGGCGAGTCCTTCGACGCCAGCGTGCGCATAAAGTACAGGGACAGGGAAGTGGAAGACCTGGAGAACATGTATTTTGATATGGGAACCCAGAGGACATCGCTCCCTTGGGACCCCACCACCCACACCTACACCGATTCCCTGCCTGCCCCCGGAGAGGGGATACATCCGGTCGAATTCCAGCTGGGCACCAGGAAGCTGGCCGACAGCAGGATATACGTCGTGGACACCACCAAAGCCAAATCCGGCGACTGCCCCATCGGCAACTGCCAGGTGCTGCCCGAGGTTAGGAAGTGCGTCCACAGGCACAGGTATGAGAACTTCTACTCCGAGGAGGACGTCATACGCTGCATAGAGTCGGGATGGGTTTCGCCCGAGCTGGATCCGGACTACTGCCAGTCGGCCCGCAACAAGGGAGACTGGAACGCCAACTGCAGGCTCGACTCCGACGGCTCCCCCAGCGACGTGCATCTGATGGAAGAGCTCATAGGGAAGGTCCCCGACTGGCAGGACCGGACCGCTTACCTGGGCTGCGGAGACATGGACAACGACGACGACGTGGACGATGACGACCTAACCTGCCTTAAGAAGGTGGTCGCCCTGGAGTGGTTCGGCGACATGGGCGACGGCAGCTGCTCCGGAAGGATGGGCGGCGGCTTCTGCTTCGACATATCCAGGAAGATTCCCGGAGACCTGAACGGAGACAGGGATTTCAAATCCGGCGACATCACCCTGATGGACAGGATACTCGACTCGGTGGCGGAAGGGGTCAGGCCGCCCGCCGCCCTTCTGGAAGTGGCGGACCTCGACAGGAGCGGCGCCATAACCGGCACGGACCGGGAGTGCCTGAGGAAGATGGCCGGCAGCGGCTCCATACCCGCTAACTGCCTCCGCGCGTATGGCCTCTCCTGCGACGATGTGAAGGGAGACCTCAACGGCGACGCCAATCTTACCGACATGGACATGATTCTGGAGAACTGGATAGTCGAGGGCAGGATAGACTCCGGCAGCGTCTTCCACTGCGCCGACGTGAACGGCGACGATACCATAGACGAGGACGACCTCTTCTGCCTCGGAGCCATAATATCCGAAGACCACGACGACATTGAGCAATACTGCACAGCCTGCCAGAAGCAGGCCGAGGAATTCGGCCGCTACGGAGCCGAGATTTGCAACGACGGTTTAGACAACAACTGCGACGGACAGGTGGACGAGGACTGCGCGTGCGACTCCGGCCAGACCTGCGACCGCAAATACGATGACGACGGCCTGCCCAACACCGATGATTTCAAGTACTGCCGTTCACTGAGCTGGATGGGCGGGGGATGGGACTGGTACTGGCCCGAGCAGTACGAGAAGTGCAAGAAGGGCATAGCCTGCGAGACCCGGGCCTGCCACGGCAAGGAGGAGGTATGCTCTTCCAAGGGCGGCGGCGGGGATGAGGGGGCCTGGTTCAGCGAGGCTCCGGAGGAGACCGACGACCCCAGCGACGACCCCAAGACCTGCGAGGATGAGTGGGACAACGACTGCGAGGGCGGAGACGAGGACTGCGACACGAGCTGCTTCCCCGCCGGGACGATGATATCCATGGCAGGGCAGCCCGACAAGAGGATAGAGGACGTCCGTCCGGGAGACCTGGTGGTCAGCCATAATCCGCGCCTCAGGGCCACCACGGTGGGGCGAGTCCTGGAGACCGAGGCCCCGGTCAGGAGTCATCTCTACACGATATCATTCGAGGACGGCCGCACCCTCCGCCTGACCGGGGAGCATCCCCTCTACGCGGTCGGCAAGGGCTGGGCGTCGCTGGACCCGCGGGCGACATACGCAGAGACCGGCCGGACCGTCGCGCGGCTGGAGACCGGAGACTGCCTCCTCTCCCTGAGCGGCGAATGCGCGGAGATAGGCAACCTGGCATACGAGAGCATGGCCGGAGGGGTCCAGACCTACAACCTCAAGACCATAGAGGGCGACAGCAGCTTCTTCGCCGACGGATTCCTGGCTCACAACAAGGGCGGCTGGTAGGATGCTGGAGAGACTGGAAGGGTTCTTCGGGCGGATAGAGGAGGACAAGACCCCGTTTGCCTACTGGGCGGGCTCGCTGGCCGGGATAATATTCCTCCGGACCTTCCTGGAGGGCATATTCGAGGCGGGCCACATGATAGAGCCCCCCTACCACTTCTTCTTCGACTTTCCGGCGGCCTACGCCCTGCTTTTTCTGGGCGGGCTCGTGATGCTCAGGCTGCTGACCGGGGAGAGGGCGGGCAGGTCTGCCCGGGTCCTGACGGTCCTTTTCGCCCTGATACTTCTTGTGCCCGTCATCGACTTCTTCGCCTACTCCGGGGAGGGATTCCCGGTGAAATACCTCCGGGGAGGACCCGAATACCTCGCCGGCGAGTTCGGCGGATTCTTCGGGGCCGGCGCGTCCCTGGGCCAAAAGATGGAGATACTGTCCTTCGGGGGCCTGCTGCTCTCATACGTCTACGTCAAGACCAGGAGCGCCTTCAGGACGGCCCTGGCCGGACTGCTCTCCTACGCCGGGCTGTTCTCCTGGGCCTCCTTCCCTTCGGTGATATTCCTGATATCCGCAGTCTTCTTCGGCAACCCCCTGCCTCCGGCCCTGCACGGCGCGGCCGGCCGCTTCAATGTCTCCGTCTTCGAGACCTACATAACCACCGGTCTGATAACCGCCGCGATATTCCTCTCCGCCGCCCTCGCCCTCCTCCTGCTCGCGCGCGTCTCGGACCGCAGGAGGCTCCTGGCCATCCTGAAGCTCCTCAGGCCCCTCCGCTCCCTACACTATCTTCTCCTGGCGGCGTTCGGCCTAGGCCTCGGATTCTCAATAGCGGGGACGCTGGGGTATCCCTTGCACGACTGGGCCTTCTCTCTGGCTTTCCTCGCGGCGACCCTCCTGCTCTACACCTGCGCCTCCCTGACGAACGACCTCTTTGACAGGGATTTCGGGGCCCGGCTGGATAGAAAACTCCCAATCGGCATCCGGGACGACATGAAAAGGGCAGCCCTGGCCTCCCTGAT
>CAZTIX010000133.1:0-3142 GCA_964613935.1 uncultured archaeon | reverse complement strand
TTCAGCCGTGTGCTCTTCCGATCTAGGCCAGCCCCTTCTTCCAGAGGTGGTGCTTCTTGATGCCCTTCCTCATGACAATCTTGTCGTCCCTCATGATGTGCGCGCGGGCGTATTCCTCCTCCCACATCTCGAATCTCTCCCTGGTGGATATGTGCTCGGGGAGCAAATAGCGGTAGGCGGTGTCCACCACCCAGCCGAGGTAGAGGTCGGCCATCCATTTCATCCCGGTTCTGGAGTAGTGGCGGGAGAGCATGGCGGTGAAGTGGCACCAGGGCCCGTAGCCCCCGTTGTTCCTCCCCCAGCTCTCCGGATAGCGGTTCAGCCCCCCCAGCTCCCGGTCCCAGAGCTCCCGGTGGATGCGCTCCACGGTCATCTCGACCTTCTTGTCGTTTTCGGGGAAGACCTCGAAGTAGGCGGGGGCGTAGAGGGCCGCGTCGACGTCCGTCACCACCGAGGAGTAGGGGTCGTATCCCAGGGGGCTGCTATGCCGGTCCTTTATCCTGATGTTCTTTATGAAGGAGCGACGCATCGGGCTCCACAGGGCCGTGCCCACGGACTTCTTTATTCTCCTTGCCCCCCTCTTCATCTTGGGGGCCCGCTTCCCCGCCTTCTTGGCGATTTCGGCCACCTCGGAGAGCCCCGCGCAGCAGGCCGAGTTGGCGTATATCTCAAAGCCCTGCTCATAGGCCGGATACTCGTGGATGCTGTTTATGGTGTGGACCAGGTTGACCTCCTCGTTCACGCTCTTGAGTATGAACTCCCCGCCCTTGAGCACGTGCTCCCAGTAGTCGCCGGCCAGGGAATAGTCGCCGGAGGCACTGCAGTATTTGCCCAGGGAGAACAGCACCAGCCCGTTGCCGTCTATCTGCAGCTCCTTGTATGAGCGGTCGTTGCCCTCCACGTCGTAACGCTGGGCGAACTCCCCGCTGGGCTTCTGGTACTTCAGCATGAACTCCAGGCCCCTCCTGGCCTGCTTGAAAAGGCCGGCCGACAGGCAGCCCAGCACGTCCACGGAGTGGTCCCGGGCGTAGACGTAGGGGTAGCGGGTCCCCGGGGGCGAGGCGTAGAAGCCGCCGTTCTTGTGCTGGTTCCTCTTCAGGATGGAAACGCTCTTCTTGTAGAGCTTCTTCGCCTCTTTCCTCTTCATTCTACATACATGTTGACGCAGTCGTATTCCTTTATGAGCCTCTTGATGTCCTTCTTTGAGTAGTCCAGCTCCTTGAGGGCCTCCTCATTGACGTTCTCCTTGCCGGTCAGCCTGTATCTGGCCCCCAAATGCAGCAGGTCCTTCTTGCCCGAGAGCATCCCCCGACGCTTGCGGTAGGCGTGGCACATGGAGCAGCAGACGTTGACCGCCGCGGGCCCCTTGGGCCCCTTGTCCCTGACCTTCACGTACTTCAGGACCTCTTCATGCCCCTCTGGGCTCCCCACCTCCTCAAGGAACTCGTCCAGCTTGGGGGCGAAAAGGCATATCTTGAAGCAGAAAAGCCCGTCCTCTTGTTCTCCCATCAGCCCGGGCCCCTCGAACTCGGCCAGCCGCTCGCCGATTCTGCGCATCCACTCGTCGGTGGCCTCCGGCCCGAGCTTCTTCTCCATCTCGTGCACCCCGGCCAGGAAGGCCTTGGTCATGGTCCTTCTTCGGAGCATTTTCTCGCTAAAGTAATGGCGGAGGGCATAAAAATACGCCCGCTTTTTATAAGCTAACCGTCTAGTAAACGGCTTGATGGACGTCTACGAGGAATCGCTGAAGCTTCACGAGGAGCACAGGGGGAAGCTGGAGGTGCGCTCCAAGGTGCCGGTGAAGAGCCGCCGCGACCTCAGCCTGGCCTACACCCCCGGGGTGGCGGAGGCCTGCAGGCGCATAGCCAAGGACAAGAACCTCGCCTACGAGTACACCATGAAGTCCAACAGCGTGGCCATAGTCACCGACGGCTCCGCGGTCCTGGGACTGGGCGACATCGGCGGCCAGGCCGCCCTGCCGGTGATGGAGGGCAAGGCCCTTCTGTTCAAGGAGTTCGCCGGCATAGACGCCTTCCCCATATGCCTGGGCGAGCGGCACTCCGACATAGTGGAGGACATCAGGAGCATCGCCCCGGCCTTCGGGGGCATAAACCTCGAGGACATCGCCGCTCCCAGATGCTTCGAAATAGAGGAGAGGCTCCAGGACATCGGCATACCTGTCATGCACGACGACCAGCACGGCACCGCCATCGTGGTCTTGGCAGCCCTGATGAACGCTTGCCGTGCCACGGGAAAGGACTTCCACGAGCTGAACGTGGTCATAAGCGGGGCCGGCGCGGCCGGCTACGCCATAACCAAGATGCTCCACTGCCTGGGCATAGACCGCAACATCTGCACCGAGGTCAAGGAGCTCATCGTCTGCGACAGCAGGGGGATAATCCATCGCAGCCGCCCGGACATCCTCAAGAACAAATACAAGTACATCATAGCTCAGGAGACCAACCACGAGAAGCGGACGGGGACCCTGGCCGACGCCATGGAGGGCGCCGACGCCTTCATAGGAGTTTCAGCCCCCGGCATAGTGTCCGAGGACATGGTGAAGTCTATGAGCGACCGGGCTATCGTCCTGGCCATGGCGAACCCGGTGCCGGAGATAATGCCCGGGAAGGCCAAGAAGGCGGGCGCTGCGGTGGTCGGGACCGGCCGGTCAGACTTCCCCAATCAGATAAACAACGTTCTGGCCTTCCCCGGCGTATTCAGGGGGGCGCTGGACGCCAGGGCCCGCAGGATAACCGAGGACATGAAGATAGCCGCGGCCAACTCCCTAGCCGGCTATGTCAAAAAGCCCTCCCCCGACAAGGTGCTGCCCGACGTTCTGGACAAGGGCGCCGCCAAGGCGGTGGCCGAGGGGGTGCGCAAGGCCGCGGTGGACTGCGGAGCGGCTCGGGAGAGCTACATGGATTAGCCTCTGCTGTAGACGCCCATCAGCTCCGCCTTGTCTATAACGTGCCCGTCAATCGCCGACTCCAGCTCGTTTCTGCCAGCCCCTTCGTCCAGGCCCGGCTTCTCGTCCAGGGCGTAGGCGCGGAAGAAGTACCTGTGCTCCCCCGACGGGGGGCACGGCCCTCCGTAGTCCGTCTTCCCGAAGTCGTTCATCCCCTGCTTCCCGGGGACGCTGCCC
>CAZTIX010000132.1:0-3169 GCA_964613935.1 uncultured archaeon | reverse complement strand
GACGACCATAATCCAAAAACACTGCAGATACGTCGTGGTCTCCGGCTTCGTGGCAATAGCGCATGGGAGGAGCAGGGGGACCGAGGACATCGACGTGATAATAGAGAGGGTCGGCAAGGAGACTTTTAGTGGCCTCCACAAAGATCTAGAAAAGACCGGTTTTGAGTGCATACAGAACGCCGGACCTGAAAGGCTGTATGACGACTATCTGGCGGAGAACTCGAGCATTCGCTACGTCAAGAAGGGCACTTTCGTACCTGAACTGGAGCTTATGCTGGCGAAGGACAAACTTGATGAAGACCGGCTGGAGAACAGGAAGAAGCTGCCGCTGACCGGATTGGACGTCTATTTCTCCAGTGTCGAGACGAACATCGCTTTCAAGGAGGAGCTGCTCAAGTCGGACAAGGACCTCGAGGACGCGAAGCATCTGAGGGCCGTCTATTCTGAGCAGTTGGATAAAAACGAAATTGAGAGGATAAAGAAGCTTATACGGACACTACGGCTAAAATGAGAGACGAGTCGCACATGGAGCAGGTGGAGAGATGGGCCAGGTATGTGAAGGAGCACCCGCACGAGTGGAGGAAACATCTGAAGCCGTTCATAGACTCGCAGATAATCATGGCCAACCGGTTCTATTCCAGGCTGCCGGAGGAGAAGGTAAGGGAGCTGAAGAGGCTTTGATTGCGGGTCATAAACGAGAGAACTCCTCAAGGGTCAATCCCGATTGCTTGACTATCTCGCTCAAGGTTCCCAAGGGGATTGTGCCGGGATGGTGGGGGACCATCACCACCCTCTTCGTCTTGGGATTCTTCCAGAACTCATGGCTGCCTTTCCCCTGCCTGTCAAAGACGAAACCAGCTTTTCTTAGCTTCTTTACAGTCTGGCGATAATTGATTCGGGGCAGTCTTGCCATGGCGTCAGGCGGGGGCTGCCACAGGGATGTTGAAGTTGCTTATTTCCACGCGAGCCAGTTTCTTGCGAGGTTTGACGGAGTTGCCTAGCTTGCTGTGTATGTCCATCAACTGCTTTACGGAGTCCTGCGCTATCTCTATGACCTCCGGCAGGGTGTCTGCCTGCGCCACAAGCCCCTGGATATCATCGGAGGTGGCCAGATAGTAGGTCTTTCCGCCCTCTTCCAGGCGCTCTATCTTCACGTTTATCAGATATTCGGCCATTGGTGATAGATTAGAAGTCAGGCGTTTAAATACAAGATTTAGCTGTTGCTGTATTCCAAAAAGCCTAGAGTAGCCGCGCGCAAGATGAAGGCTCTGGGCGTAATCTACGCCGAGGACATGCTGCCGGAGGTCTGACCTTCACCAAAGGTGAAGGGACCCTCGGGGCGGATGCTTGATGAGAAGAGCGCTGAGGTCTGACCTGCGCTCCGCGCAGGGACCCTCGGCGAGGATGCTTAGTGATATGAACGCCAAGGTCGCCTACGTCAAGCTGGGGTGGGTGCTCGGGCACGGTCTCAATCCGGCTGAGGAGATGCCTAAGGACTGCCTGGGCGAGGTCTCTAAAAGGACGGAGGAGGGATTTGGTGTGGGGACAGGGTTATAGAGCCCACTAAGCGGGAGTAATCTTTACTATTATGTCAAGGGTTCCGATGTCGGAGCCCACTATTTCTTCATTACAGCTGTCATCGCTGCTCGCTTTTACATCCACAGTTATCCTGAAATTCTTGCTCTTGGTGCCGAATTTTATCGGTAGGTCGCCTGTTTTCTGCAACTGGTTGTCGGTAAACTCCACCAATGCGTTGTTGGCGAGTTTTATTCCATCCACAGTTATGGTCACATAGTTGTTGTCTTCCGTATAAACCAGACCGAGGCCCCAGTCGTTATCGCAGTTCTCGTGTTTTACTTGGATGCCATTGCTGAACTGGTCGTAGAGTTCTTCTAGGGTATGGGAAGAAAACTTCGAAGTCAAGCTTGAATCGGTCCTTATTTTTGCAGGTGGGAACGGCCTTGTTTCTCCGGCTTCCATTTCAACATTATTGTAGACATATCTTCCCTCGATGACGCTCGATATGAGCGCTATGTCCTCGTCTGAAAAGACTTCAGAAGATGCAGTAGTCGACGCGACTATCTGAATGTCCACGCCCTCAACGCCCGGCATCTCTTCAACAAGAGAGCCATCCACATACAGCTGAGGCAACAAGGTATAGATTTCTCCAGCGGTGCCCAGATCATAACCCCTGATGTCAGCGATTATTATTGAGCCGCTCGTCACTGCTGTGGCTGCTCCAATAGTCCTGCCGCTGGATTTTATCTTTACGTTTCCGGTTATCTTGCTCTCGGCGACTTTCCTTGAAGTGCCCTTGTACGTGCAGTCTATGCTGGAAATCGTTACCCTAAACGTATCATCCAGTTCATACTTGGACCTGTCAGTGGGGGAGCTTATATGGGCATAGCAGCTCACATCAGATGTTGTAGCGCCTGTCGGTCCGCTTCCGGCGCTTGCTTCTCCCAAACAGATATCCAAGCCTTTGAATGCGTTGAGCTTGGCGTCCGAGTTATAGGTTCCGGTCCCTTGTACCGCTCCAGCAAATCTTACCTTGCCGTTTTTCTCTATTTTGATGTTCGCTACTGTGCGGCCACCTTCCTTTTTCGCTCTGACTTCCTCGTCCTCCCCTCTCGGCTTTATGTAAAACTGATAGTCGCCAAGGCCGTAAGCTCCGGCAATCACGTAGCCCTTGGTTTTGGTCGCAAGGACGCCTCCGCTCCCGGCCGAAGAGCTGGAGGTCGGCGAGAATCCGGGGATGTAGAGGCTCGTCGGGGCCGACCCTTCGCTGCCTCGCAGGAAGACGTCCACGTTTCCTATCTTTTTACCGTTGTTGCATTCGTCGTAGACGTGCCCCTGGAAGGCCATGAGGAACAAGGTGTCGCTGGTCTTTTTCGTCCCATCCCCTTCAGAGGAGACTTTCTGACCATCGAATTTCACCTCTATCCTGTCGGAGTCCGTGACGCCTGTCGATGGGGTGGGGATATACCGCGCGAATGCGTTCGAGGACGCGGTCGCCTTGGCGAACATCTTCTTTGCGAAATAGGCGGTTTTCCCGGCGTATTTTGCAGTCACCCAGACCTGCTCGCCGTCGCGCGCCTCGAACGTCTTGTCGAACTCCCCGCGGCCGCTCGTGCTGCCGGCCTGGAAACTCGAAACAAGATCGTCGCGT
>CAZTIX010000131.1:0-3198 GCA_964613935.1 uncultured archaeon | reverse complement strand
GGCGGAAACTCACCGCTGACGGGTACAAGCTGGCAAAGGCGATATTCGAGGCGTCCAAGAGGCGCGAATCGGTCTCCAGCGCCCTTGAGGCCGCCGACCTTCTGTGGAACGAAGGGCCCGGGAACCTCGCCCCGGAGCTGAGGGAATTCCTCCTGGAGACCTATAAGAATGCTGCGCCGTCCCTCCCGGCCCTCGGGGAGAGCAGGGAGGAGCTGGACAACCGCATCGACAGGCTGAGCCTCGGCCCCCGCTGAAGCGGCCCCTGCTCCGTGTCAAGAACCGCAGGTTCACGGATGTGAACCCCGTGGCATGCCAGGTGGTTCTTGGCAGTAGTATTCCACAGGTTAGACCGCCGGTGAATAGACCGGTGGAATACCTGATTTTAAGCCTTTTCTCTCTAAAATTACCGCAATGCCGCGAATATCCGAGCTGGCCAAGGAGAAGCCGGAGGGCACCAGGGCCTTCCCCATCTGGAGGGCGGACAGCCTCGAGATGGGCAAAATCTTCGCCGAGGCGTCCATGGGCTTTCTGGGCAGGGTCGAGCACGCCAGAAAGGGCCATCAGCTGGCAGTCAAGACCTCCACTGACCGCCCGGTTTTGGCCACCCTGGGCTGCCAGCTGGCCGGCTGGAACCTCGGAGGGGCGATGATAAGCGGCCCCCTGCGCATGAAGGTCAAAAAGCCCTCTTTCGTCTACGAGAAGCTCGATTTCGGGAGGGTGCCGGAGCTGCCCGACATCGCCTGCGTGGAGGGCGACGCCGCCCCGACGGCCCTCGTCAACGAGATGGTCGAGAACGGAGTGAAGGGGGCCGAGATACTCCTGACCGGCGAGGACTCGGAAGCGCAATATGTCAACGTGCCCGCGCGCGCCATAGAGGTCGCGCTGTTCCGCCTGATGTTTCTGGCCGACCTGAACAAGTTCAGGATAACCCGGGCCATGAGCACGGTCACCGCCTCCGCCGAGCTGGACAAGCCGGGGACCGAGCTCAACGACGCCGTGCGCTTCAGCGGCAAGGTCACCCTCGTGGGGGACTTCAGGGGCTTCCGCGACTTCGGGCCCATAGTCACGAAGAACGCCGGCCTGGCCGACCAGAGGTTCGAGACGGTCATGCGGGAGACGGGCTGCGTGGCCGAGTGCCCGCTGGAGCTGTTCTCCGTGGCGCAGCTGACCGTCATGGACAAGGGGAAGACGAGGGTTTATTAGGGAGCTTTTTTGAGGGTAGGCGATAAATATAAGAATATAAGATGAAAGCAGCACGCGAGTTCACCTTCGACGCGGCGCATCGCATACTGGACGGCAAGGGCAGTCCCTGCGAGGCGCTCCACGGGCACACCTACAAGCTGCGGGTGGTCGTGGAGGGGGACGTCGGCAAAGACGGCAAGGTGGTTGACTTTCGTGAAATCAAGGAGGTTGTCGGCGAGCTGGTCCTGAGCGAGCTGGACCACGCGGACCTGAACGGGGTCATGGACAACCCGACGGCCGAGAACATCGCCCTCTGGATATTCGACCGGCTGAAGAAGAAGCTGAATGTCGCCTCGGTGCGCGTCTGGGAGGGCTCCGGCAAGTGGGCGGAGGCTCCTTGATTTTTATTGACCCCCGCATAAGATTATAGCTTACAATCAAAAATGGCCCGCAAGAAGAAGCCGAGCATCGAGGACGAGCTCAAGAGGATCGAGGACGAGGAGAAGCTCATAGAGTCCGAAGAGCAGCGCATCGAGAAGAAGGAGGACGTCATAGAGGCCTTCGAGGAGCTCGGGCTCATGAGGTGGAAGAGCTACTACATACTCACCGCGGGCGCCATACTGCTGCTGGCCCTCACGTTCGTAACGGCCCTCTGGGTAATGCACGGCCAGATAGGAGACCTCCAGACCTCCGTGGACATGCTCTCTCTCGAGATGGCCGAGGTGGGCGAGGACCTCCAGTCTTCCGCCGCCGCTGCCGAGGACTGGTGTCCCGAGGGCAGGACCGTCACCATGAACCTGGGCGCCATGGGCAGCTCCCAGATAGAGATAATGGGGGAAGAGGTGCGCAACGGCACCACAATCTGCCAGGGAGTGATAACCACGGTCACCGACGAGGGCCTGGAGACCATGGAGATAACCTGGGACCAGCAGGGCAACGTCCAGATGTCCTAGGCTCTAGCGCCTTCTTTTTCTTACCCGCGCCCGACGCGGCATCTTCAGGCCTCAGGTCTTCATGTGAGCTTCTCTCAACTCGCGCGCTTTTCTGCTGCGAATAGCCTCCAGCACCTTCTCCAGAATGACTCTCCGCCCTTTTTCTAACTGAAGTATTCTTTCGCCTTCGTAGTCTCTCTCCAGGCCATTTATCTTGGAGACCAGGTCCCTCAGATGCCTTCGGCTGTTGCGAATCGCCCGACTGCCCGCAGGTCCGGGGCTCTCTCCGTGCCTTTCCAGCAGCTCGGCGTGATTCAGCAGAGCGTCCTCCAGCGCGTTCACCCTGTGGTTGTAGACTTCGGCCATGGAATCCATCCTAAACGGTCACCTCGTCGAAGTCTGCGGCCACCCTCGACTTCGGAAACACCTCACGCGCCTCTTTTTCCAGCTCCTTCGAATCGGCGTAGCGCTGGCTGACGTGGTTAAGGAGGAGCTGCTTGACCTTGGCCCTCTTCGCTATCTTGGCCGCCTCCTTAGCGGTCGAGTGCCTGCCGTCGATGGCCGATTCCTGCAGCTCGTGGCCGAAGGTGGACTCGTGTATCAGGACGTCGCTCCCCCTGGCCAGCTGCGCCCCGGCGGCGCATGGTCGGGTGTCGGGTATGTAGGTCACCTTCCTCCCCGGCTTCGGCTTGCCCAGGACGTCGTCCGGCTCGACGGTCTTGCCGTTCACCTTGACGCTCTCGCCCGCCTGCAGCCTGCTGAACAAGGGGCCCTCTGGGACGCCCAGCTTCAGGGCCTTCTTCTTCAGGAACTTCCTCTTCTCCTGCTCCTCGAAGGCGTAGCCCAGGCAGGGCACGGTGTGGTCCAGGCGGGCGCAGGCTATGCGGTAGTCGTCGTCCGCGTATATGCGCTTGACGCCCTTCGGCCTCACCTCGTTTATCTCCAGGTCGAAGCCCTCCAGGACGAAATGGCCGGTGGTTATTATCTTCTCCACCACGTCCCTGATGCCCCGGGGACCGTATATCTGCAGCTTCTTCCGGCGCTTGAACAGGTCCATGGTCTGGATGAGACCCCCCAGGCCCAG
>CAZTIX010000130.1:0-3216 GCA_964613935.1 uncultured archaeon | reverse complement strand
CGGAAGCTGCCGAGGATTTGGGCCGGGTCGCGGGAGTGGGTGACCAAGACCGTGGGCACCACCGGCTGAATCTCCGAGATTATTCGGCATATCTTCTCCGGAGACAGGTTGCGGGGAGAGCCCTCGGCGTTCACGAAGCCTAGGAAGTCGGCGCCTGCGCCCATGGCCTTGAGGGCGTCGTCCGAGTTCGTAAGTCCGCATATCTTCGCGTAGGTCATTTCACCAGCCTCCTCACCGCCTCTTCTACGTTGTCCGAGCGCATCAGGCTGGTCCCCACCAGCGCGGCGTCGGCGTATTTCAAGACGAAATCCAGGTCTTTCCGGGTCTTGATTCCGCTTTCCGACACGGTGAGCTTGCCCCCGGTCACCTTCGGCGCCAGTTTCCCGGTGGTTTCGAGGTCGACCGACAAGTCAGAGAGATTGCGGTTGTTTATGCCTATTAGCCCGGCTCCGCAGGAGGATGCCGTGTCGAGCTCTTCCTCCCCGTGAACCTCCACCAGCGCTTCCATGCCCAGCTCGAGAGCCTTGTCGCAGAAACCCCCTATCTCCTCGCCCAGCACCGAGACCATCAGAAGGACCGCGTCGGCGCCGTAGTGCTTGGCCTCCATAAGCTGGTATTCGTCGACTATGAAATCCTTTCGCATGACGGGAAGTCCGGTGGCCTCCTTCGCCCTCTGGAGGTTCTCCGGGCTGCCCTGAAAGTAGAAGGGCTCGGTCAGGACGGATATGGCGGCGGCGCCTCCCCGCTCCATGCCGCGCGCGGCGGCGGCCGCGTCAAGACGGCGGATACTGCCCTGACTCGGGGATGCGGGCTTTATCTCGGTTATGACGGCCCGCCGGCCCTCTTCATTCGCGGAGGCGACCGCCTTCTCCAGGCTGCGCGTCTCGCCTTCCAGCTCGAAGAGGTCCGCCGGTATCTTGCGCTTCCTCGGCTCGAGCTCCGCCCGCGTCTTCTCCACTATCCTATCGAGGACGTTTTCATCCATTGGAAACATCTATAAGCTCCTGCAGGCGGTCCATGGCCCGGTCGGAGTCTATGCTGTCCTCGGCCATCTCCATTCCCGCCTTCAGGGTCCGCGCCGCGTCCGCGGCGTAGATGGCGGCGGCGGAGTTCAGAAGGACGATGTCCCTCCTGGGCCCCTTCTCGCCCTGGAGGACACTCATGATTATGTCGGCGTTCTCTCGGGGAGTCCCCCCGGAGATGTCCTCGGGAGCCGCCCTCCGCAGCCCGTACTCCTCCGGCTCTATGCGGTAGGTCTCCACGCGGCCGTTGCGGAGCTCGGATATTTTGGTCTTGCCCAGAGTGGACAATTCGTCCAGCCCCTCCATGCCGTGGACCACGAGGGCGTGGACGCTGCCCAGCTCCTTCAAGACCCCGGCCAGCTTTTCGGTGAGCCGGGGGTCGAATATTCCGTAGACCTGGTGCTTGACCCCGGCAGGGCTCAGGAGGGGGCCGAGGATGTTGAAGACCGTCCTGGTGGCCAGCTCCTTGCGGGCCTGCGCCACGCTCTTCATGGCCTTGTGGAAGGTGCGCGCGTACATGAACCCGATTCCGGCCTCCTCGATGCACCGGCACACGCCGTCGGCGTCCAGGTCTATCTTAACCCCCAGCGCCTCCAGGACGTCGGCGCTCCCGCTCTTCGAGGATACGGAGCGGTTGCCGTGCTTCGCGACGGGGACGCCGGCTCCCGCGGCGACGAAGGCGGCGGCTGTGGAGATGTTGAAGGTGTCGAGGAGGTCTCCTCCGGAGCCGCAGGTGTCCACCAGGCGGCCAAGGGTTTCCGGGCTGCACGCCACCCTGACGGCCAGGCGCCGCAGGACGCGGGTGAAAGAGGCGATCTCGCCCACGCTCTCTCCCTTGGACTTGAGGGCCATGAGGAACGACTTGATGTCCTCGTTCCCGGCCTTTCCCTCCATCACGAGCGTCATGGCCTCCTCGGCCTCGGCGGAAGTGAGGTCTCGCTTGTCTGAGAGCTTGAGCAGGATTTCGTCCATTGGGTAAATTGGAGGATAATCAATTAAAATATGGAGGAACAAGCAGATGGGGTGTGCGGGCCGCAAGAGCTGCACGGACTGTAAGGGTCGGTTAGATATGAAGGTTAGAGAGAAATAGAGGCCCCGGCGCCCTGCGGCGCCGGTTGGGCATCAGGCGTTTCGCCTGCTGTTGGGGGTGGTAAGGCGGATTGTCTCCGGTCTTGGGTCTCCGGTCTCCGGTCTTGGGTCTCCGGTCTCCAGCACTGCGGCATGAAGGAAAACCGGAAGCCGGCTACGGACGGGCAAAGGGCCCGAAGGCCCTCCTGTTCCGCGGGCTCCCGGGTCGGGCGGCCCGCGGTCCTGCTAGGGTGAACCCAGACCCCTGGGGGTCCGGTCCTTTGGGGTTGGCTTGGGTTTGCAACACAGCTCATACGGGGTGGTGCTTGGGAGCTACGTAGTACACAGTCCTTCCAGAGTGAATCTTGTCCAGAGCGCCCGCGTTGAACAGTCTGTTCAGCCGGGCGGATGCGGCGTGCCGGCCCTTGTAGTCGAACTCCTTCTGGAGGTCCTCCGCTGAGACCCTCTCTTTCGACCTGACGAACTTCATGACCTCCCTGTCCTTCTTGCTGAGCGCGACGGTGTCGTGACTCTTTCGCGATTCCAGAGATGACATGCGCTCATCTATGTCCACAAGCTTCTTGTTGAGGTCTAGGAGGAGGGAGTTGAAGTTGTCCATGGCGGCCTTGAGACCGAGGAATATCTGGGAGAATACGAGCGGATTCTCGGCCACGGCCTTGTACTTCTCAGTCACCTCGTTGAGCTCTTTCAGCTGGTCTCCGAGGCTGAGCGAGTATTTCTGGGGAGTGAACTTCGCTCCTGCCGGAGACTTGTCCGCGGCCTTCGCGCTCCCCTTCGTTTTCGTGTCGTGATTCATCTCGTTAAAATCGTGACTATATCACGACACATTCTATAAAAATGCATGCCTTTTTTGGCCTCGGCGGGGGGTAGTAATGTCCTAAAAAAGATGTTTTATAAAACACTAAAAAGTAGTCAAAAACAAAAGCTTTTTTATAGTTTATCTTTTTATTATAAGCCGAAATGGCGGGGAGCTTTGCGCTGAAGGGGGCCACCAGATACCTGAAGGAGAAATACTCGGGCGATGAGCTCGATAAAGTCCTGTCAATATGCAGGAGCCTCGCCGAAGACCTGTCCAAGAGGAAGGGTTACCTTCATCCGAGAGCGC
>CAZTIX010000129.1:0-3223 GCA_964613935.1 uncultured archaeon | reverse complement strand
CCGTCGAGGGAAGCCGGACATCCGCTCCCTGCCAGCTCGACGGTGAGGTTGGAGGTGTCGGTGACATCGGTCTGTCCATAGAGGACTCTGGAGACTGCGACGCTGAAGGTCTGGTTCGTCCTCACAGGGTTGGGGTAGGCTATCCCCTGCAGGGTTATGTTGAGGTCCGGAGTCGGCGGCGGCGGCAGGTTGATTGTGACCGACTTGTTCTGGGAGGGGCTGACCGAATAGTTGCCTGCGTAGTGGTCCGGATACTCGCTCAGGCCGGTTATCAGGAAGTGAACTTCCCTGTTCGGGGCCACCCTGACGTACTCGGTGTATCCGCCCAGGCCAGCGGCCAATGCTCCGGAGGGGCCGCTTCCGGGTATCGCCCCCCCGTCGGAGTGCCAGGCGGTCACCGTGGCGTTGCGGGTGAGCAACTCGCCGTTCTCTCCCAGAACCTTGGCCCTCATCCTGCCCATGGCGGCGGTCCCGCAGGTCACGTTGAGGGTCTTCTCCATGGCCCCTGGGGAGAGCTGCACGTAGCCAGACGTTGCGTCGAGGCAGTCCTCCGGCAGGCCTTCCGTGGACAGAACCACCAGCCGGTCGGGGCGCAGCTCGAAGGCCGCGCAACCGTCGGAGGAGAGCTGCTGGGTGGCTATGGCACCGCCCATGCCGTCGCTTACCGTCACGGAGCCCGCGCTGACCGGGCCGGTCTGGTTCCGGACGCATACCCTCAGCTCGGTGAGGCCGGCGCTTTCGTTGACGGCCTCCATCTCGGCGACTACCTCGGTCTCCCTGCCCGGCTCCAGCTTGATTGGGTTGCCGAGGTTGTTGAACTGCCTGTACCCGTCGGCGTCTGCGAGGACCGCATACCACCGGCCTGTGTCCAGCGAGAAATGCTCAGTCCCGTCCACCTCGGCCGACCTGACCAGCGAATAGGAGTCTCCGACCGGTATGACCACGCTTATCCTGGCCGCCAGCGGGTCTCCCGTAGAAGCGTCTCTCGCGACCACCCTGAGATTGCCTCGCGAAGAGGGCTCCGCCTCCTCGAAGAAATCCGACGGCAGCTGGACGGTTATCCTGGTCGTGCCCTCGTTCAGCTCGACAAGTCCGGAGGTGGCCAGCCGGTTGTTTGCAAGGTTCCTGGCCACCGCTCTCGCTTTAGCTTCCTTGACCCCCGTTATTGTGAACTCGCTTTTGGCGCCGGTGTCGCTCCTTATGAGGGCGCTGGTGCTGTCCTCCAGCCGCATCTCCACGTTGCCCCCGGCATATCCCGCCAGCTCCACTATGACCGTCTTGGTCTCCTCTTCCGGCGCGCCGCAATCGGCCGGGCAGGAGGCCGGGCTCTCCTCCAGGGCGGTCTCGCATATCCCGTTGCCGCAGACCGCTTCCTGCGGTCCTCCCGAGAGCAGGAGCAGAGCCGCCAAGAGTATTATTCCAAGGATTATCACCGGCAGCACAATCGGGGGGATGTCGTGCTCGTCGAAGAAATCGGCCAGCCGGATGCGCTCCAGGAGGTCCCAGAGGAAATCGTCGTAGGCCATCGCTTTAGATTACGGATGATTCATTAAAAGCCGCTTCGAAGGGGCCGCACTACCATCCTCCGTCATCTCCATCGTCATCCTCGCACTCCTCGTCCCCTCCCTCGCAGTCGTTGTCCCAGCCGTCTCCGCAGACCTCTTCCGGGAGCTCGCCGAACCACTTGCCCTTCTGGCCGCCCGCCGAGCTGCAGGTCTTCTCGCTCCCCGCGCACTTCACGGTCTCGCACTGCAGCTCCTGGGTGCACTGGAAGTCCGACTCGCTCGCCCACCTGTAGCCTATCCCCTCCCAGCTCAGCTGCCTGCACACGTAATAGTTGCCGTCGGAGATTCCGGGGCTGGTCCCGCCGTCGGCGTCCTTCTTCATGCCGCATGGGGTGTCCTCTCCGCAGATGCAGACGTCCTCGGGGTCCTTCTCGCCGTCGCAGTCGTTGTCGTAGCCGTCGCCGCAAATCTCGTCGCCGTACGCGTCCGGGGGCATGTTCTCCCGGCAGTCCAGGCATATGAGCCAGTCCTCCTGCGCCCCGCTGATGTAGGAGCTCACGCAAATGGCGTCGTTCTTGTCCAGTATTCCGTCGGTGTTGACGTCGGCGCAGCTCTTGGTCTTGTTGGAATAGCTCAGCTGGCCGTTGGCCATGAAGCGGACGATTATCAGGTCGATGACTGTGACCTTCCCGTCGCCGTTCAGGTCCCCCTTCGTCCCGTCGCAGCCCAGGTTGAATATCCTCAGGCACTCCGGCGGCACCGTCTCTGAAGTCTTGAGCACGTCGCCCGTGTCGAAATCGACGCTGAAGAACTTGTGCAGGCACTGCGTGTCGGCGGCCGTAACCGACCCGTCCTGATTGAAGTCGGCCGCTCCCAGGATGTCCTGGTGCGGCGTGACGCCGGCGGCGTCCGCCGCGACCGCCTTGCGCATGATGTTGGCGTCCTCACTGTCGATTTTTCCGTCCATATTCAGGTCCCCTGGCAGGGGCGAGGCCGTGGCTATGTCGAAGCAGAAGCCGCCGTTCATGCTGCCGGGGCAGCTCCCGTCCTCAAGCATGGTGTCGAAGCCTGTGTCGCCGTACCATCTGGAGGCCGCGACTTTCCTGAGACATTCCAGGTCGTCCTCGTCCACGTCCTGGTCGTTGTCCATGTCCATGCAGGGCGCGAACTGGTTGCGCTCGGCCTGGGACTTGATGGCGGCCATGTACTGCTCGGCCACCGAAACGTCCGTCTCATCGAGTTTGCAGTCGGGGTAGAGGTCGCCCTTGTTGGACGAGGGGCACTCCGGGGCCATGGTGAGGGAGCAGCCGGACATTATGCAGGTCTTGAGCTTCGCCTTTGCGTAATGCGCGGTCCCCTCTTTGTGGTTGGCAAGGCACCGCCGGGCGTCCTCTATGCTGCCGCAGTTGCCGTCGCGGTCGAGCGGGCACAGCACGGACTTCGTCCTGGACGCGTCTATCACGT
Source organism: uncultured archaeon (assembly GCA_964613935.1). Classification (GTDB taxonomy): domain Archaea; phylum Altiarchaeota; class Altiarchaeia; order JAFGQM01; family JAFGQM01; genus CAZQBY01. The sequence continues at coordinate 254 of CAZTIX010000129.1, read as the reverse complement.
GGACGCTGGCCCTCTCGTCGAGCTCCTCGCCGTTGACCAGGAGCTCCAGGACCGCGGTGCATATCTCACTCGAGGGCGCGGCCAGGTTGAGGGAGTATTGCTTCCGGGTTTCGTCCCAGAGGACCGTGTGGAAGGTCCGGTCCATCAGCAGCTCGAGCACGTCCAAGCCGCCGGCGGTCCTGCCCCGGAAGGTCAGCATGACCTCCGCGTAGAACGCCTCCCTCACCTCCATGATTTCCTTAGGGACATATATG
>CAZTIX010000128.1:0-3229 GCA_964613935.1 uncultured archaeon | reverse complement strand
GAGCGGCACCTTCAGCTCCATCGCGGTGGCAGCTATGACGCCGTCTGCCGGCCTTACGCCGCTGCCCCTCTTGAGCAGGCCGGCCCGCCTGGCTATCTCGTAAGACACATCGGCCAGGTCGAAGACGCTCGACAGCCAGTTGCCGAGGGTCGCCTCCTCCCGCTTGTCGCGCGCGGCCATGAACAACTCCGACACGGTCTGGGCCGAGACCACCGGGGTGAGCCGGCCGGAGAAGACGAACTCCCGGAAGAACTCTCCGGTGCGCCTGTCGCCGGCTAGGAAATCGACTACGGTCCCCGTGTCAATAAGCGCGCTTTTGCTGAAGCTTGTTTTTAAATAGTTTCTCAAGTCGTTCATCTGAGCTCTCCCTTTCCTCTTCAAGCCTGAATCTGTTGTCGGACCACATGCCGGCGATGTTCTCGCTGAGGCTCTTCACGTCGTCTATCTTTCGCATGGTTATCGAATCCTGCTCCGGGTCGTAGGAAACCTTGAGCTTGTCGCCGGGAAAGATGCCGCACCGCTCTCTTACGGCCTTGGGAATAACCACTAGGTTCTTGGAATTTACGGTCACGAACCCCATGTTATACTATGGGAGTATAACTATCCAAATCACTTGCCGCAGACCAGTTCTATGACATCGCGGTTCTTCAGGACGTGGTGCTTGCCGATCTTGTTGCTCGCCCGAACGTCGACCGCGCTCACAAAGTTGTCGCCGAAGTCCGTGTGGAGATGATAGGCGAAATCCAGGGCGGTGGTGCCGGGGGGCATGAGGTAGGCGTCCGGCAGCACGTTGCCGTCCTTGTCGGCCAGCTTCTGCCCGACGGGGAAGACGACGATGTAGTTTAGGAGGTCGAACACCGCTTCGTTGAGGGTCTCCTGGGCTCCCGTGCTACCGTGCTCGTCCAAGAACCCCTTGAGGAACTCCAGCCCCTGCTTCTGCTTGCCGTCCAGCTTAGACTCCTCAAGGATTTTGAACTGCGAATCCCCCGGCGTGTAGTCAATCAGCCCCGCCTTGGCCGCGTTACGAAGGGCCAGCTCGCTCTCGGCGGAGACGGGGATTATCCTGTACTGCGGGAACTCCTCCTTCAGGCACTCGCAGTTTTCCCGTGCGCCCTCCACGTCTATCTTGTTCGCCGCTATTAGCATGGGCTTGCCTATTTCGCGCAGCTTGGTCGCGAAATCGCTCAGGTTGTCCTCTCCCCATTCGGTCGGGTCCTCGGAGAGGCCAGTGAGGTGGAGCGCCTCCTCCACTTCCGGCTCGGCCACGCCCAGTCCGGTGAACTGGACCGCGACCTGCTCGGTGAGCTTCTTGCCCTCCTGCTTGACCTTGCGGGAGAACTTGTCCCAGTTGTTTTTTAAAATCCCGAAGAACCACATATCTATCTCGTCCTCCAGGAACCTGACGGTCTCCGCGGGGTCGAAGCTGCCCTTCTTCACTTTTTCCCCCTCCGAGTTGGTCGAGCCGCTGACGTCCACGACGTGCACCAGAGCGGAAGCCTGCCTCAGGTCGTCGAGAAACTGGTTGCCCAGCCCCTTGCCCTCGTGCGCGCCCGGGACCAGCCCCGCCACGTCCAGGAGGGTGACGGGGACGAACCTCTGCCCGCCCTTGCAGTATCCGTGCTTGGGATTGCATTCCACGCCGAAGTCGCCGCAGGGGCACTTGACGCGCAGGAAGCCGACTCCCTGGTTGGCCTTTATCGTCGTGAACGGGTAGGACGCCGTCTCCGCCTGCGCCTGTGTGAGGGCGTTGAAGAGTGTGCTCTTTCCCTGGTTCGGAGCTCCTACGATTCCTATCTGCATACACTAGTTATCGGAACTATTTTTATTAAACGCTCGGTTATAGAACGAGAGGTGCAAAAAATGCAACAGAACCAGATGGTACTCTTGCTAATCGCGGTGATAGCGGTTATAGTGGTTATAGCGGCAGTGTTGATGATGAGCGGCGGTCCCCAGACCGGTCCCGGCCCGCAGGCCCCGGCCTCGGCCCCGCCGACGAGCGGCCAGCCCGCTGGGGAGCAGTCGTCGGCAGAAGGGGAGGCCTCCGATGAGGGGACGTCCGCTCCTGCAGACGAGACTCCGTCCGGAATTCCCGATTCTACGGTCGAGACAGACGACGGAAGCTTCACCGGCAGTGCGGGCGACGGCAGCTGGTGCGCCCAGGACGCCTTCGCGGAGTACACGGGAGCGGAAGGCTCGTGGAGCATCGAGGTCATCGGCATAGAGCAGAGGAACGGCATGCCCATGTGCCACGCCGTGCTGACCGTGAACAGCGGAGAGCAAGGCAGTTACACCATAGACTACTGGATCAGCGAAGACGGGGAGACCGTCGACTACGACATGGGCGGATATAACTTCTAGCCGCGCTGATGCCGGTTTCTTTCTTTTGTTTTTCTTCCCTTATTTTTTTGCATTCTTTCATTCTTCTGCCCTTCTCACCCTCCTGCCCTCTCCCGGCCTCTTCCTTTTTATTCTCCCTTCTCTTATATAGTCCGGGATGAACAGGGCAATCGCGGCCGCTTTGATTCTGATTCTGCTGGCTCTGGGATATTTCTGGATGTCCGGCTCGGAAACCCCAGTCGCCGACGCCGTCTCCGCGGGCGAACCGGTCTCCTGCCAGGTCAATGCGGACCTGGGCGAGATTGTCGGCGCCGAGGCCTCCGGCACGAAGCTGTCGGCTGAGGTCGAGGTCGAGGCGCCCGACATAAGGATGGAGGGAAAAGTCGGCGGGACGGACTTCCTCCTCATAAGCGACGGCCAGACCGCCCACCTCAAGCTGCCCTCCGTCGGAGAGGACTGGTACGTGTACGATGCGGAAACCGTGGGCGCGGACATGCCCGGCTACCGGGACCTCCTTGCCCGTCTGAGAGAGGGCGACGAGTCCGTGAGGTGCTGGCGAACCGGCGACATAGACGACGAAAGGTTCGACCTCCCCGAAGGGGCGTCGGTGGAGCAGCTGCCGGCATGGGTATCCGACTACGACTTCTGAAGGGCGCGCTTGACCAGGCGCTCGGCTATTTTGAGTTTCTTCCTCTTCCTATCGGACGCCTTGTGCCTCTTGGGGTTGGCCGGGTCGGAGTATCTGCCCGCCTCATCGCCGAAATCGAAGCCCGCCAGCTCTATGCCCCGCGCTCCGAAGTGCTTGGCCAGGAAAACGGCGCGGTCGCCGTCGGTGAATCCGAAGAAGTTGCGCACCTCGGACGCGACCTCATCGGCAAGCTTGGTCCGCGGA
>CAZTIX010000127.1:0-3256 GCA_964613935.1 uncultured archaeon | reverse complement strand
CTCGCCCGGTTTGGTGAAGACCCTCGGGAGGCGGTTGAAGGCCTGGTCGAGCGCCTCGTCGAGTGCGACTTCGCCGTAATCGACTCTCGCGTAGTCGGCTACCCTGCGCTGCAGCTCGTCGGTTTCCCCGTCGCCCAGATAGACATACTTCTTTGCCCAGGGGGCCTGCTTCCGTATCGCCCCGACGACCTTCGGAGAGAGGTCGTACTGGAACTCGTTCAGATTGAGTCTGACGTCCGGCTCGGTCCCTTTGGCTCCGTAGGCGGCCGCCTCGCAGCTCTCCAGATGAGGCAGCATCATGTCTCTCGCAGAAGACATCGCGAATCGCATATTTTGAAGGGCGGTTAATAAATGCTTAGCCCCGGCTTAGGAGAGCAGCCGCTCAACCGCCCCGGGAACCTTGCTGAGGTCCCTGACTATCATATCGGCGCCCGCCTTTTTCAAGGACTCGGCGCCCGCTATCCCCGTGTCCACGCATATGACGGGTATGCCCGCGCTCTTGGCCGCCACCACGTCGGAGACCGAATCGCCGACGAAGACGTAGTCCCCGCTTATCTCCTCCACCTCGCAGGGGTCGCATCTTTCGTGGGCGAAGATGGCGCGCAGTATGGGATAGGGGTTGGGCTTGCCGAGGTGCTCGCCCCTCTTCTTGCTCTCCTCGCTCACCTCGGTCTCCGTGACGATGAGCCCCTTCTCGAAATAATCCCACAAGCCCCACCTTCTCAGCGGCAGCTCCGCCTCTCTGTAGGGCCGGCCGGTGACGATGCCCAGGGCGAACCCCATGCCCCGGATTTCGTTGAGCGCCGCCTTTATCCTCTTCAGCGGAATCGCCGGCTCGTCGGTGTTCTCCAGCTCGTAGTAGCACCGCTTGAACCTCTTGTGCGCCTCCTCCCAAGGCCCGCCGTCGCGGTCGTGCCTGACGGACGGGTCCAGCTCGTCCAGGAGATTGAGATAGTCCATGCCCCGGTAGCCCCGCCCCTCCAGCTCGTCAAGGAACCAGTCCACACTCTTTCCCAGCCCGCTCAGCACGGTCATCGCGTAGGTGATGTCCCAGTTGGAGTTTATTCCCACCTCCTTGAACCGCTTGATGACGGAATCGGGCACGAGATTCTGAGCCAGCCTGACCTTCCCTTCCTGGTCCTCGGGGACGTCCATGCCTCTGAAGCGGGCGAAGGCCAGCCCGGAGCAGTTCCAGTATATCCTCTCCGAGGTTATCACCCCGTCCAGGTCGAACAAGACAGCTTTCATCGCTTAGTTTTTATCATTTGGGCTAAAAAGTAAGCAATGGCTAAGGGAAGAGGAAAACGTGTTCAATCCACCATACGGTGCTCTTGCGGCCACATGTTCCGCATCAGGACTAAGCCCGGGCAGCACACGCATAAGTGCCCCGAGTGCAGAGAGACAATACCCGTCAGGCATACAGTCTCCAAGGGCGGCCGCGTCACGACGGTAGTCGCAAAAGAGAAGAAATAGGCCTCGTCCTGCTCTTCTACTTCAGCGTCCCCTTCACCCCTGCGCTAGTCCCGGCCCTCCAGGTATTGGGCCGGAACGCCTCCCGCAGGGCCTCCCCCAGCGCGCGGAAGACGCTCTCCCAGGCGTGGTGCGGGTCCTTTCCCGCTTCCACGGTTATCCTTATGGTTGCTCCTAAACCCAAAGCCAGCCCATCCAGGAAGTCGTCCAGATCGCAGGTCTTGGTGTCCTCGACCTCGGTCAAATCCGTGGCGATGTTGCCTTCGAATATGAGCTTGGGCCTGCCCTCTATGCTGACCGCCGCGGTGGCCGAGCCTTCGTCTATGATGCTCCTGGAGGCCCCCTCCACACCCTTTTTCATCCTCCGCTCGAACATCGCGCGCAGCGCGGAGCCGAGGACTATGCCCGAGTCCTCGGCGATGATGTGAGTGAGCTTGAAATTGGTTGCTTCGAACTTGAAGTCCACGTTCAGATTCATGCGCCACGCTATGGTCTCTATCATGTGGTTCAGGAACTGGAGGCCGGTGTCTATCTTCGTCTCGCGTCGCTTCTTCGAGTCTATCCGGCAGGTTATCCTGGACTCGCGCGTGGCCCTCTCCGCGACCACCTCCTTCTCCGAAACCTTCTTTATTTCCGCTCCGACCATCCTATTCGAACCTCACATCTACCGAATTGGTGTGCGCGGGAAAGCCCTCGAACTCCGAGAGCGTGGTTATCGCCTTCCGCAGGCTTTTGAGGCCTTCCCTGGACAGCTTCTCCACAGTCGGCCTCTTGAGGAACGTGTCCACCGATACCCCGGAGCACATCCGCCCGAAGCCGCCCGTCGGAAGTATCGCGTTCGGACCCGCCGCGAAGTTGCCCGCGGTTATCGGCGAGTATTGGCCCAAACAGTAGGTGCCCGCGGTCTTCAGCTTCTTCAGAATTTCCTCCGGACTGCGGGTGTTCACCACCAGGTGCTCCGGCGCGTACTCGTTGACGAAGCCTATGGCCTCGCCCATGCTCTTGCACAGCACTATTCCCGAATACTTCTTCATGTTCTCCCGGATGTAGTCCTTTTTGACCTCGTCCAGCCCGTCCATCATGTAGTAGAACTCCTTCTGCACGGCCAGAGCCAGCTCCTGCGAGTCCGTGACCAGAACGGCGGCCGACTCCGGCCCGTGCTCCGCTTCGCTCAGAACGTCTGCCGCCGCGAATTTGGGGTTTGCGCTGGCGTCCGCCAGGACCATGCCCTCGCTGGGGCCGGGCGGGAAGTCTATGCGCACGTCGTTCCTCACCAGCCGCTGCGCCGCCGAGACGTAGGGGCCTCCCGGTCCCGCTATGACGTCGCACTTTGGAATGCTCTCCGTCCCGTAGGCCATGGCCGCTATGGCCTGGACGCCTCCGATTTTGAAGACCCGGTCGACTCCGCAGATGTCCGCGGCCACCAGGCTGGCCACGTCCACCCGGCCCTCCTCCTGCGGAGGCGTGCACACCACCACCTCTTCCGCGCCCGCGGCCTTGGCCGGCACCGCCAGCATGAGCATGACGGAGGGATGGACGGCCTTGCCGCCGGGGACGTACAGCCCGGCCCTTTTGACAGGGACCACCCGCCTCCTGGCCTCCACGCCCGGCTCGACCTCCATGCGCGTCTCCTCGGGCACCTGCGCCTCATGAAACTTCTTGATGTTCCTGTAGGCGCGCTGTATGGCGTCGAGCAGGCTCTTGTCTATCGCGTCGTAGGCCTGCTCGAACTCACCCTTGGAGACCTCCATCGAGCGCAGGTCTATGCCGTCGAACTTCCTGGTGT
>CAZTIX010000126.1:0-3259 GCA_964613935.1 uncultured archaeon | reverse complement strand
GCTTCTCGTACTCGGATATCTTGATGCCGTGGGTGGTGACCAGCGGCTTCTGGCCGTAGTGAATCAGGTGGGCGCGTGTGTCGTTCCTCGACACGTAATTGGTGGCGTAATAGCCCAGGGATTGCTTGCTCATGGCCGCCCCCATGGTTATCCTGGGGGAGGAGTTGTGCTCGGAGTACGGGATTATGGAGGCCCCGATCCCCACTATCAGCGAGGGGTCTAGCTCAAGGTGGGTGTGGCCGGGCGAGACATCGTCCATGCTGACGGCCGTGTAGGCGTTCTCTTCCTCGAGGGAGTCCAGGTACTCGACCTTTCCGGACTCGACGAGCTTGCCTATGTCCGTTTCGCCCTTTGTTATCCTGGAGAGCTCATTCCCGGTGATGAGGGGCTTGCCCTTCTCGACTATGGCCAGGGGCCTTTGGACGCGGCCGCGGTCGCAGAATATCTGTATCTCCTTGTTTTCCTCGAAGACTCCGACGTTTATGTCGGTGCTCAGCTTGCCCTTCCTGCGCAGGGACTTTATCTTGGCGACAACCTTGTCCGGCTTGCTGTCGAAGCCTATTATCTTGCCGTTGACCTCTATGACATACTTGCCGCTCTCGGCGTTGAAATCCGACAGAGCCTCCTCCACCTTCCCGATGTCCTGCTCCCGGGTTATCCTGGCGGAGAGGGCCAGGTTCTTCACCAGTCCGCAGTTCTGACCCTCTGGGGTCTCGGACGGGCAGAATCTGCCCCAGTGGGTTCCGTGGAGGTCCCTGGCCTCGAAGTGGGGATGCGTCCGGGACAGCGTCGAGGTGACCCTTCTAAGGTGCGCCAGCACCGATACGTAGTTGGTCCTGTCCAGTATCTGGGATATCCCCGTCCTGCCGCCCGGCCAGTTGCCCGTCGCCAGGGAATACATGACCCTCTTGGTGAAGACCTCGGGCCTGACCGCGCGCCTCAGGTCTATCTTCTTCCTGCGGGCGTAGTTCTTCTCCGTTTGATACTTGATGTCCTTGACTAGGGCGCCGAAGGCTGTTCGGAATAGCTCCTCCATCATGTCCCCTGCTATCTTGAGGCGCTTGTTCATGTAGTGGTCCTTGTCGTCCACGTCGCGCGTCCCCAAATCTATCTCGATGGCCCTCTTGGCCATGCGGGTCAGGAAGACGCCCTTGCGCTTGCGCAGCTCGGACTCGTTGCCGATGTGCGGGAGAAGGAACAGGTCCAGAACCTGCTGGGCGCGGGTGACCTGTATCTCCTTTCTCTGGCCCACCGCGACGCGCACCCCTATGTACTCCAGGGCCTCCTGCTTGTTCTTGACCTTGCACAGCTCCAGGTTGACCTTCATCTCGGGCTTCTCCTCGTCCTCGAAGAGGTCGAGTATCTGCTCGTCTGTCAGCCCCAGCGCGCGCATGACCACGGACAGGGGCAGGATTCTGGGGAGTCCGGGGAACGAGACGTAGAGGGTTTCCCCGCTCCTCATCTCCTTCCGCGTGACGGCTATCCTGCTCCTGAAGCCTTGGCGGGTGGAGAATACCTTGACCGTTATGTTCTCCTTGCCGGCTATCTCGTCCCGGCTGGTTATTATTGTGTTGGGGGCGAGGTCCTCCAGGATTATGACCACCCGCTCCCTTCCGTTTATTATGAAGTATCCCCCGAAGTCCCTGGGGTCCTCGCCCAGGTCGGCAAGCTCGCTCTCGTCCAGGCCGCTGAGCCAGCAGAAGTCGGACTTGACCATGACCGGGAACTCGCCGATGACCGCGTTTATCGGCGGGCGCTCGACTCCGTCCTGAATCGGTATTATCTCCAGGACCATCTTGCCCGAGTAGGTCATGTTCCTCAGGCGGGCGTCGTTGGGGGTGATTCGATGGACCGTGGAGTCCATCTCCTTGGTGTCGGGTCTCTTGAGCTTTATCTTTCCGAACTTTATCTGGAATTCGGGTATCCGGGTGTCCAGCACGTCGGTCTCGTCGACGATGCCCTGCATTATGTTGTTGACGAAATCGTTGTACGAGTTGAGCTGGTGCTTTATCAGGTCATCACGAGTTATCTGCATTTTATTCAACCACAACCCTGTAGTACAGCGAAACGCCCGCAGTGGGGGATTCGCGCGTTATCTTTATCACGTCTCCGACCTTTGCCTCCTCGGGGAGGGCGGGGTCGTCCTTCTTTATCTTGGGCAGCTTCGAGCGGTCCACCTCGTATTCTCTAAGCACCTTCTTCGTCTCGGCGTCGTCTAGTATCTCGTGGCGGGGCACAAGAACATGGGATCGTATCTCAGCGGCCAACATCTCACCTTTACGCACTAAAACGCATGGGGGCAAATAGCCCATCGCGCATGGATTCAGATAACCTGAAGAGTGCCTTACTTTAGAAGGCTCTCCTATAAAAAGTTTTCGGTCAGACCTCTCTCACTCCCATTCCAGCACCTTGGCCTTCCTATCCACCTCCTTGGTCGGGTAGATGCGCTCGGCCAGCTCCCCGGGCTCGAACCACAGCTTTATCTCTCGCTCGGCCTCCTTGGCGTTCTCGGAGGCGTGGACCGCGTTCTCGTAGACGCCGCTGGTGGTGATGCGGCCGTACTTGCCGCGTATGGATATGGGGTCGGCCTCCTCGGGATTGGTGGAGCCCGCTATTCGCCGCACCTTTTCTATTGCGTTGTCGCCGTGGTAGACCATGGCCAGGACCCTCCTGGTGTGGTAGTGGCCCTGTATGTACTTCATCAGCTCCTCGAAGAAGGGCTCCTTCTTCAGGTGGTGGTAGTGCTTCTCGGCCAGCTCGCGGCCGACCTGGACTATCTTGGCTCCGGCGATTATCAGCTCGGTCTCGGACAGCTTAGAGATTATGTTGCCGGTGAGCGACTTCACCAGGCCGTCCGGCTTTATCAAAACAAGGGTCTGCTCAAGAACCATTCTGAGAGTGATTTAGCTGGTGGGTAAAGAAAAAGGTTAGCGCGTGGCCCCCTTGAGCGACCTGACGAAACCCGCGTAGTCCTTTCCCTCCGCTATCCGCTTTATCAGCGCGCTGCCGACTATCGCGCCGTCGGCGCCCTGCTTAACGAGCTCCCTGACCTGCTTCGGCTTTGACACGCCGAAGCCCACGGCCACCGGCCGCCCCAGGGATTTTTTGACCCGGCGCACCGTCCCGGCAAGGTCAGACTTCATCTCCTCCCGCGCGCCCGTCACGCCCAGGAGGGACTGGAGGTAGGTGAAACCCTCGGGTGTGCGAGACTTTGGCGACTGAGCCATGTTTTTAATGATTTTCAGCCTCTCCGGGGAGG
>CAZTIX010000125.1:0-3269 GCA_964613935.1 uncultured archaeon | reverse complement strand
TGCTGACGGTCCTGGTCTTCGTGTTCATCCGGACGGGCTGGGAGGTCAAAAGGTACGAGGGAGCGGCCTTATTGACAATCTACTTCGCCTTCCTCTATTTCCTCCTCACAGCTGGCTTCTCGCAAACGATTTTTTAAGCTTATAACAGCTATACTAACGGCGGGGTGGTAAGCGAATGCCTTTCCTCCAGTTGGCGTTCTTTTTCTCAACCCCGCCACTTCACCGTCTACCGCCCCGCTCCGCCGGCTTTTTCTCAAACCCTCCTCAAACTATTGCCCATGGACAAGAACAAGTACAAGCTCAGGCGCATTCTTGAGATTCTGAAGGGGATTCGGGGAAAGAACACCGAGCTCATAACGGTCTACATACCCCCCGACACCGACGTAATCCAGATTATCAACCAGCTGAGCCAGGAGCAGGGCACGGCATCCAACATCAAGAGCAAGGCCACCCGCAAGAACGTGAGTGACGCCCTGGAGAAGATAATCCAGCACCTCAGGCTTTACAAGAAGACGCCGAAAAACGGTTTGGCGGTCTTCTGCGGAAACGTCTCCGAAAGGGAGGGCCAGCAGGACATCGAGCTTTGGGCCATAGAGCCTAGCGAACCCGTCTCCGTCAAGCTTTACAGATGCGACCAGGAGTTCGTCACGGAGCCCCTCGAGGAGATACTCGCCCCTCATGATTCCTACGGCCTGATAGCCATCGACAACAAGATGGCCACTCTTGGCAGGCTGAAGGGAGACAACTACGAGGTGATAACCAAGCTGACCTCGGGATATTCCGGCAAGCATCGCGCAGGGGGTCAGAGCCACCGCAGGTTCGAGCGCCTCATAGCCGAGGAGTCCCACAACTTCAAGAAGAGGGTGGCCGACCACGCCAAGAAGCTCTTCCTCCCCGACATAAAGAACATCACCGGCATCTTAATCGGCGGCCCGGCTGGGACCAAGGAGGAGTTCGTGGAAGGGGATTACCTCCACTACGAGCTCAAGAAGAAGATAATCGCGGTCAAGGACATCACCTACACCGACGAGTCGGGCATACGCGAGCTGGTCAACGCCAGCAGCGAGGACCTGAAGGAGATAGAGATAAGCCAGCATCGGAAGAAGCTGCAGAGGTTCATGAAGGGGCTTGTCAAGGAGCCCGGCTCGGTGGTGTATGGTTTGAAGGAGGCCAGGCGGGCCCTCGACATGAGCGCGGTCGAGACCCTCCTCCTGTCCGAGAACCTGGAAGAGAAGAAGATAGACGAGCTTTTCGAGAAGGCAGAAGCCAGCGGGGCCAGTGTGGAGATAATCGACGACGAGTTCGAGGAGGGCAACCAGCTTTGGGTCGCCTTCGGGGGCGTGGCGGGGATTCTGAGGTACAGGATTAGCTAGCCCCTAGGCGTTCCTCTTGTGCTCGAGTGCCTCCCTTTCGAGCTCTGCGCATAGGCGTCTTATGGAACCCATATCCATATCTCGGATTCTCCTCTTTCTTTCGCGTCTCCTCCCCGTACTCACTACGACTTTATTATCGCCCGGTTCAACTGAATCTATGCCGGCCCTCAACAACCTTATCTTATTTAGCGGAGGCGGTCTTCCCTCGCCGGCATGCTCCAACAGGCTCCCCATCCTCCCGTGCACGACATCCAGTGCACCGGACCTGCTGACTCTTGCCCCCGGGACCGGGTTCTTCTCTCGACTACTGGCTCCGCTTAGCAGGCGATAGTGGCCTCTGAGCTCATCCAGGATATCGGGAGCTGAGAGCATGTCTCTCCTCACAGGAGGCATCCTTCTTGGACCGCTGTTCCTGCCCCACAATCTAACCCCTCCTCTTTCTCGAAACTGCCTTTGGAGCCTCTGCGCCCCCCTCACACCTATGCCGAAGTACGTGGCCACGTCGGTCAGCGATGTCTTTCCCTCCTCCACCGTTGCCAGGGCACTCTCCACCTCCCTTTTCAGCTGCTTGAAAGGCTTGGAGAGCTCTTTTCTGCTCAAAAACTCCCCGTGCCATGTTTGTGGCACGTCTTCGGACGCTCTCCTCAACATGTCCCTCTGACGTGTAAATACCTTAGCTCGCCCTTCCTCCAAGATTCGCTTTTGCCACGGCTTTATATGTCCGGCTTCTTCCAGAAGAGCCGCCAACGCAGATGACCTCCCTTTTATTCCCCTTCTCTCATACCATCTTAAAAGGTTTTTAGGCAATGATTCGGTAGGAATCCTAAGGGGGGCGCCGCCCGTTTTCTCCATTAATGAATCAGCAATCTCGAGGCGCCGTTTTTTATCGCCCCAACCCTTCAGATATTCCCGGCTCCTTCCTGAAAGACTTTCCAGCATTATCCTCCGGGCTTCCTTTATTGACACGCCCCGAGACCGGGCCACCGCCTTCATATACCTCGGAATCCCTCTTATTCCCCTCAACTCATCCATTATTGCGGGTCTGTCTTTTGCGCGCACGCCAATGCCCTCCAATGCCCTTTCGGCCTCTCTTCCTCCAGCAAGAAGACCTTTCACAAATCTCTTCTCAGCTGATTCTTTCCCCACGTTGCCCTTATGCGTCCAATAGAGGGCCTGAGCGTACCACTTGTGGGGTTTTTCCATATCTGAGGAGCTCAGATCGGATATTTTCCTCGCACCGGTTCTCATCCACCTGTGCTTCGGCACCTTTCCCATAGCCCGCGACATTCGGTCTATGTAGGTATTCATCGCTTTTTCGACCTCCTCAGGCGTGGGCGGCGTAGGCACGTTCCTGTCAAACAACAAGTCCAGATTCCCGACTTGCTTTAAACGATGGATTCTGCCGGCTAGATTCTCCCCGACTCGCGGCCCCCCCTCCATGGGTTTAATCCTTGCTATCTTTTCCGGTGAAGGGGCTTGCAACTCATTGACTCGCTGCCTTAGTATCTCTGCCAGTTGCGATTTTGCAGCCAGTCCTCTGGATTTCAATGAGGCTCTGGAATACCCTCCCCCAAATACCTCCCTACCCACTTTTTCCGGGACGACGTCATGTCCGTGAGCATTGATTATTTCCAGAGTCTTAGCCAATGCTGCGCTGTCGAACGGTCTGTAGTTACTGTGAGCTCCCGGTCGCTTTGCCATGCTCACTTAAAACAAGAAAGAAGAAAAGTTAATTGGACTCAATACCCCCTATAAGCTCGCTCTTCTTCGTCTCTGTGATTTTCACGGTGCGGGTCTTTCCCAACAGACCATTCGCCTTCACCAAAACCGGCCTGTAGAGTGAATTCCGTCCAACCGAACTTTTAGAAAAAGTTCGATCAAAAAGGGCGGATTGCT
>CAZTIX010000124.1:1670-3311 GCA_964613935.1 uncultured archaeon | reverse complement strand
AGCCGGTGGAGCGTCTCCCCGAAACCCCTCTCCAGCTCCTTCACCGCGGCCCTCTTTCTCCTCGCCTCGACGGCCGTAATCAAAAGAAAGCTCCCCGCGCCCGCCGCGACCGCCCAGAGAGCGGGCAGGAACTCCATCGCCCCCAGTGATTCCCTGCCGAGAATCGGCAGCAGAAAGACCGCACCAGCTGCCAGGCCTAAGAGGAGGGCGGTCCCGTTTCTGCCATCCTGCGGGATTTTGGGGGCGGACATGGTCATGGGTCGGTTGGATGCTATGAACCTTATCAGGAAACAGGGGGAGAGCGACTGCGTATATGACGAACACGCTGGTTATGCCCACCTGTATCCCCATAAGGGACATGAACGGTATGATGGCGACGAAGATGAGCGGCAGTATGACGCCGAAGGTGAAGACAATCATCACGGGCGTGTTGAGGGCCCGGGCCTCCCTTTCCGTCCTGCTGCCGAGCCCCTCCAGAAGGACCGACGCCGCCTTGTCCAGGGTCCTTTGCCTTCTACCCTCGGTTCTCTCCATGGTCGACGCCAACACCAGTCTCATGGAACGGCTGAACTCCTCGCATCCGGAGGCGAACTCGGCGCCGAGCCTCTCCAGGCCCTCTTCGGCGCTCCCCCTTCCCGTACGGACGCCGGCGATAATTCCATCCAGCCTGCGCTTGAACAGCCCTTCGCTGTGCTCCGAGGCGAATTGGACCGCCTTCTCCAAGTTGGGGCTGATTCTCAGGCTCATTATGAGATAGCTCATGACTCCGGGTATCCGCCCGATGGCCTCCCTTCTCTCGGCGTCCGCTTTGAGAACCGGGTATTTCTTGAGATAAAGATAGAGAAGAACGGGCACCCCCAGGAAAAGCGCCCAGAGGGGGGAGAAGCCGATAAGCAAGGAAAGCGCCAGAACGGCCGCTATCGCCGCTATGCCGGAGAAAGCCCCCGCCGCCCTGGCCAGGCTTTGAGTCCCCTCCGGACTTACTTTCAGCCCGAGAAAGCCTATGGCCGCCCGCAGCCCCTCCGCCTCCTCTTCGTCCAAGGAGACCTTAAATATCCCCTGGGATTTCCTGCAGAGTCTTGCGTAGTTCATCTTCTCCAACATCTATTCTGACCTTCTTGCCTGCCGTCTCCTCCAGCCATCCGCGCATCCTGCCCAGGACGAATCCGTAGTCTGCCCTGCCCTGCCGACTTATGCTTTCGTCCACCAGTCGCGAGTATCTTTGATTCACGGCAACCATCGTCTTCAGAGAAAGCAGCTTCCGGTCTCCGCCCTCTCTGAAGAGCTCCACGGCGCGTTCATACGACCGCCCCCTTGCGGCAGCGTCGCTGACTATCTCCTGCGGACTTACGCCCCTCTTGGCGGCCATCCTGGAGATTACCTCGGACCTCTCCGGGCTCTCCATAGCCTCGCATGCCTCCAGCATGTCGCTGTCCTTGTCATAAGCCATCAATCGGGAGAAGACTTTGTCTGCCTCCGGCTCGTCCCAGCTCTTGCGAACCTCCGCTATCTCCGTGACTCTCCTAAGCCTGCGGCTTCCCCCGCCGGGCCTTATCCGGTCGGCAACCACGACGAGGTCCGTGGCCTTGAAGGACTGTGGCGGCACCCCTAGGGAGAAGACGACCCTCTCCAGGAGCCCCC
>CAZTIX010000124.1:0-1660 GCA_964613935.1 uncultured archaeon | reverse complement strand
TGCCTCGTAGAGTGTGCGCGCCTCCCTCCCCCTCACCTCGCCCATGACTATGGCGGAGTCGCCCATCCTCAGGAGGCTCCGCATGGCGTCGTCCGCGCTCATCTCGAAGGAGTCTCCCGCGGTGGAGGGCTTGATTCGCATGCGCTGTATCCGGAATCCTCCTTCCCTCGCCAGGAACGGGACGGGAATCTCGAAGGTGTCCTCCATAGTCAGTATCCGGTACTTGGTGGGCATGGCCCCTATGAGGGCGCTGAGCAGGGACGTCTTGCCGCTCCCCCGGTCTCCGCACATGAGCACGGTGGACTCTTCGTTGACCATCAGCCCGAGAAGCCCGGCGGCCAGCGGCGATATCATCCTGTTCTCGATGAATCGCAGCAGGGTCCAGGGCTCCTCGCTTGCCCGGCGGAAGGCGAAGGCCAGCCCGTCCGGGCTGACCGGCGGCCCGGTTATGTTGACTCTAACACCGAACTCGGGGAGCTCCATGTCCAGGACCGGCGAGACTTCGGAGAAGGCCCTGCCGCTCCTCAGCCTGAACTTGGATATTATGTTGCGCGCGGCCTGCTCGGTCAGGTAGATGTTGGTGCGACAGTCGTCGAACTTCTCGTGCTTAACGTAGAGCGGCGTGGTGTCTATGGGCGAATTGATGTAGACGTCCTGCAGCTTGGGGTCCTTCAGCAGCAGCTCTATCACATCCAGTCCCCGGGTGCACCGGATAAGACTCTCCGTCATCAGCTCCAGGCTCCCGGCGGAGAACTCGTATCCCCTGTCGGCGGCTGCCCTCCGTATGCCGGACCGGCACAGGTCCTCGAACTGCTTGTCGCTCTTCCCCCCCGCGCTCTCCACGACGGGACCTAGGCGGCTTTCATCACCTCCAGCCTCTTTTTGCCGAGGGAATACTCCGGGGGGAAGACGGAGTAGACCTCCTCGTCGCCCCGCGAGATGACTATCCTCGCCCCATCGTTCTCGTAGGCTTCTTCCACCCGGCCCTTTTCGGGTATCTCGAAGCGTATGCGGGAATTGGAAAAGAAGGGCCGCATCATCGGGGCGAATTCGTGGCCGCCCGCCAGCCGCGCTTCCTTCAGCCGGCCGATGCTCTTCTCGACGGCGTCCACGGCACGCTTCCTGCAGGCCCGGCAGACCCCACTGCCCACGCCTCTGACGGTCATCTCCTCGTTCTCGCCGACTTCTATGCCGCGGCTTAGCAGCCTTGCCGGGTCCCTCATCATCATGGCCCTTATATTGCTCACCTGCTTGCGGTGCTCTTCCGCGCACAGCCCGCACTCCCGGGGGAAGCTCACCGACAAGCTCTCTGCTATGTCGAAAAGCTCCTTCAGGGCCTTGACGTCTTCGGGCCCGTAGTCCCTCTTGTAGAATCCGTCGTCCAGGACGAGCCTTTGGCAGGATTCCCTGCCCGCGAGCAGCGCGCAATTCAACCTGCAGTCGGGGTCCGACAGGTCGGAGGGAAACGGGCACCCCCGGCAGTCCACGCTGGCCTGCCTGACCGGCCCCCCGCCGACCTTCACGTTCTTCGAATCGGCGCATCCGGGCTTCTTCTCGCTCTTCTTGGAGGAGAGGAGGCTCTTGAGCCTGGAAAGCGGGCGACCCCTCTTGCGGACCCTCACCTTCCCGCCGGGCCTCTTTATCTCGCCGACACTGCCGC
>CAZTIX010000123.1:0-3321 GCA_964613935.1 uncultured archaeon | reverse complement strand
GAAGAAGGCGAAGACGGACTTCTCGGAATTCGAATAAAATGAGACCAAGGAAAAACCCCAAAAAAAACCCCGGCCGCAGGCGGCCGAGCCCGACGCAGCAGATGCACGGCGGGCCGTCGGAGGCCGAGCAGATGGACGCTCGCGCGGAGAGAAGAAGGAAAGAGCTGGGGAAGCGCAGAAGGCCCCGGGGAAGGGTGGGCGGCGAATGAAGTTCGCGCACATGGCCGACCTCCATCTGGGGGGCTGGCGGGACCCGAAGCTGGAGCGTCTCAGCCGCGGCGCCTTCGAGAGGGCCTTGAAAATCTGCGGGGAGGAGAAGGTCGATTTCATCATAATCAGCGGCGACCTCTTCGACACCTCCATGCCCGCCTTCGACGTGCTGGAGTTTGCCTCCGCCCGGCTGGCCGAGGCCAGGGGGGCCGGCATGCCCGTCTACACAATCTCCGGCTCCCACGACTACTCCCCGTCGGGCAAGACAATCCTCAAGGTCCTGGAGAACGCCGGGCTGATAGTCAACGTCGCCCGCGGGGAGGAGAAGGGCGGCCGCCTGCGGCTCAAACTCACCGATGACGGGAGCGGGGCCCGCCTGACCGGCATGGTCGGCAAGAAGGGCGGGCTGGAGGAGCAGTACTACCGCCGGCTGGACTCGTCGGTGGGCGAGGAGGACGGCTACAAGATTTTCCTGCTCCATTCCGGGATAAGGGACTTCCTCCCCGGCTATCTGAAGGACGCGGAGGCCATCCCCCTCTCCCTGCTTCCCGAGGGCTTCGACTACTACGCCGCCGGCCACATCCACCACCGCAGCGAGCACGAGCTCGGCAAGGGGACGATAGTCTTCCCCGGACCGCTCTTCCCCACCAGCTTCCGGGAGCTGGAGCGCTTCGGCTCGGGCGGCTTCTACATCATTGAGGACGGCAGGCCCCGGTTCGTGGGGCTCGGGGAGCGGGAGGTGGTCAGCCTCAGGGCGGACGCCGGGGGCAGGACCGCCAAGGACGTGGAGGCGGAGCTGGAGGATTCCATAGCCAGGATAGAGAAGGACGGCTTCATACTGCTCATCCGGGCCGAGGGCACCCTCAGGGAAGGGAGGCCGGCCGACATAGACTTCCGCCGGCTGTCCAAGGAGGCCAGCGAGCGGGGAGCCTACGCGGTGCGCAGGAACACCAGCGCCCTCTCCTCCGAGGAGTACTAGGAGCTGAGCGTCTCCGTGGACACCGTGGAGGGCCTGGAGAAGCGCCTGATAGAGGAGCACGCCAAGACCGGGAAGGACGCCCGGCTGGTGGAGCGGTTCGCCAGGGCCTTCGACACAGACAAGGCCGAGGGGGAGACCAACGCCGCCTTCGAGGAGCGGATAGGCTCGGAGGGCTACGGCATCCTTGAGAAGGATTTAAATAAAAGCTCCGATTAAATAACAAACCGACAAACAAAATGAAAAGAGCCCTCCTGGCTTCCGCCCTGTTCGGACTGCTGGCCCTCCTGCCCTGCGCCTGCGCATGGGGCAACGGGTTCTCCATATACGGCGACCCCGTCTTCGCCAACAGCTCCTTCACCTGGAACAACGTGAACATGTTCGGGACCCACGACTATCTGGCGAAGAGGGCCCTGGAGATGCTGAGGGAACAGTCTCCGGAGAGCGCGGAGTGGGTCAGCGAGAGGATATACCTATACGGCACCGAGCTGCCCGACAGCACCCACATGAAGGAGAGCCTCTCCGACCGCAACGCCCAGTACCTGCGGTTCGGCGAGAAGGGCGACGTCGAGGACGACTCGCTCGCGCGCATGTCCATGAAGCGCTACGACTGGATGATAAACTCGCTGAAGAGCGGGGTCAACGGCACCGCCTCCAAGTGGGCCGGGGCGGTGGCGGCCTACGTATCCAACGCGGGCCTCTTCTCCCGGGTCATAGAGGAGCCCCTGAACGGCCTGAACTTCGAGCACAGCGTCCTGCGCATAACCGACATCGTCTACCCGTCCGAGGAGTTCGAGCAGCTCTACGGCGATCACATCGAGTTCGACGGCATGCTCGAGCTGATCTCGCCCTACGACGCGGTGATGAAGGTGGGCACGGCCACCCGTCTCGGCAAGAAGGACGGCTCCTGCTCCGCCGGGTGGATGGACGAGAACTACGACCCCGAGGACCCGGAGTTCATAGAGTGCGCGGGGAGGAACTTCGACAACCTCGTCAACGCCATAGCCGACGTCCTCTACACCGCCCACCAGACCGCCGTCAACGGGCTGGAGTACGATGAGCGCGCCTACGACTGGGAGCGCTACAGCGAATGGGCCTCGCGCTTCGACGAGGAGGCCGCGAGCGCCGGGGAAGAGCCGCCTGAGAGCGGGGAGCCTGATGAAGGGGCCGAGACCGGGCCCGAAGAGAAAGAGCAGCCCCCCGAGTCGGCGTCGAACGCCAGCGGGCCGGAAGGGATTTCGGAGGAGGCGGAGGAGGAGTCTCCGCCCGCCAACCAGACCGCCCCCGGCGAGCCGGAGGAGGGCGCCGAAGAGCCTGAGGACGAAAGGCCGCCCACGCTCTGGACCTACATAATAGTCTTGGGATTCATCGCGGCCGTGCTGCTCCTGACCGTGGTCAAGACCCAGCAGAAGGCTTCGAAGAAGAAGGGCAAGAGGCCCAAGCCGAAGAAACCGCCCGAAAAGTCCGGAAAGTCCGGAAAGTCCGGGAAGCCGGGGAAGGCGAAGAAGAAGCCATCTAAGAAGTCAGGTAAGAGGAAATAACCCCTGCCAATCCCTCTCTTTTACTCTCCATCTCTCTAATTATCAGGATGATTCTGAGGGGGCTGAAACTCGAGAACATACGCAGCTACACCTCCGCGCGGCTGGAGTTCCCGGAGGGCTCCCTGCTGCTGTCCGGAGACATAGGCAGCGGGAAGAGCAGCGTGCTCCTGGCCATGGACTTCGCCCTCTTCGGAATCCAGAAGCCCGACCTCCCCGGCGCCAGCCTCCTGCGCCACGGCGCGGAGCAGGGCTCGGTGGAGCTGAGCTTCTCCATAGGCGGGAAGGACTACACCATAAAGAGGACCCTCAAGAGGAAGAAGGACTCGGTGGTCCAGTCCTCCGGCCACGTGATCGAGGACGGGGCCAAGAGGGAGCTCACCGCCAGGGAGCTGCGCGCCTACGTGCTGGAGCGGCTCGGCTATCCCCCGGAGGCCCTCCGCAAGAACAGCGCCCTCATCTACCGCTACACGGTCTACACCCCCCAGGAGCAGATGAGGCAGATAATCGAGGCGGACCGGGCCGACCGCCTGGACCTCATACGCCGCCTTTTCGGCATAGACAAATACAAGCGCATATCGGAGAACGAGATCGGAA
>CAZTIX010000122.1:0-3324 GCA_964613935.1 uncultured archaeon | reverse complement strand
TGTACGAGATGGCCCGCAGCCTGAAGCGCCAGGGAGAGGCCATGGGGCTGCCCATAGTCGGCGGCAACACCAATCTGGAGGGCGAACCCCTCGCCAGCATCTTCGTGGCCGGGGAGCTGCTGCTCGACGAGCCCGTGCGCGACTCCGGGGGCAGGAGCGGCGACCGGCTCATACTCCTGGGCGAGCCGATATGGGGGGAGCAGGGGGAGAGGTTCGAGAAGGCCGGACGGCTCTTCAACTGCTGGTACGGGCTGCTGGGCCGGGTCAGGATAAACGCGGCCAAGGACGTCACCAAGGGCGGGCTGGCCCTGACTGCGAAGGAGCTGGCCGGGCACAGCGGGCTGGATTATGAGCTCGAGAAGCTGGACCTTCCCCTGCGGCGCAACCTGGACAACTTTTTATTGTCCGCGGACTCAAAGAACGCGGAGAAGATTATGCGAGCGGCCGAGAAGGCGGGCTGCCCGGCGAGGGCGGCGGGGAGGCTGAAGTGATAGAGGGCTATCTGCTGGTGGCGCTCATATCACTGCTGCCCTGGGTGGAGCTCAGGGGGGCCATACCCGTCGGGATAATAGCGCTGGGCCTGAACCCTCTCGCGGTGTTCGGCGTCTCCGTCCTGGCGAACGTCGCCAGCATGCTCCCGGTGCTGCTGGGGCTGGAGTGGGGCTACTCGAGGTTCAGGCGCTACGCGTGGGTGGAGAGGTGCGTCCGGGGAGTCCGCGAAAGGGGAAGGGAGAAAATAGAGAGGTACGGGTTCTGGGGGCTGGCGGCATTTGTTTCCCTGCCCCTGCCCGTAACGGGCGCCTGGACGGGGACCCTCCTGGGCTGGCTGTTCGGGCTCGAGAGGAAAAGGGTCATGGGGGCGGTTGCCCTGGGGGTTATCACGGCCGGGGTGATAGTTACTGCGCTGAGCCTTTTCGCCGCAGAAATGCTGCACTGGCTGGGCCTTCTTTAATTGACCCAGCACCAGACGGCCAATTCATATACCGAGGGTATCTGCCCCGGGGCCAGTCGTTTGGAGCGGGCGTGAGTCATCAGCTTGGTCAGCTTCGACTGGGCCTTGTCCACCTTCTCCGTTTCCCCGTTCCCGCACGTGCACTTGTGCTCCTCCAGGACCTTTATGGTCTTCTCCACCAGGGTCAGCCGGTCCTCCACCGAAGCGGGCTTCTGGATGGTCTCCCTGAACTCGCACAATCGCTGTGATATGGCACTGTTGTGCACCTCTTTCTTCACCACTTTCTCGTATACCTCCTTGTTGCTTTTGGCCGAGGCGACCCTCTTGGGCCTCTCCTCCTTGACCTCTGAGAATGAAGCAATCAGCTTGGGGAGGGCCTCGTCCATGCTGTCCAGCACCGCCACCAGTCCGGTGTGGAGGTCGAGTATCTGCACCTTGCCCTCTGTGGTGCTCACGATGACCGGCCGGTTCAGGAACTCCTTGCCGAGGTAGACCGCCGCGCGGGAGCTCTCCGTCCCGAGGAAGCGGCCGAGGGTCGTCGTCTCCACCTGCATGTCGTTGTTCTGCTTGAGCTTGCTCACCAGCTCCTGCAAATCGTTCATCTGCATTTTGTCGTCGGGTTGCCTGCGGGAAATGCCCGTCCGGGGCGCTTTTCCAGTTGGGTGGTAATTTATACGATTTTCCAATAAAAAGGTTTCGCCTTTTGGAGGGTTTTTATTGCTTGACGAAGAATATAATCGGGGATGGACGAGTTGGACAAGAAGATAATCTCGGAGCTGCAGGAGAGCTACTCCCTGACCCCCCGCGTGACCGAGATGGCCAAGCGGCTGGGCCGGTCCTCGACGACTGTCCACAGCCGCATCAAGCGCATGGAAAGGGAGGGCGTGGTAAGGGGCTACGCCGCGCGCATAGACCCGGAGAAGGCCGGAAAGCGCCTGGCCGCCTTCTACTTCATCCAGACCTACCGGGGGCAGGACGAGTACATGGGAGACGTCATCGCCCAGAAGCTGCTCGACTTCCCCAACGTCAGGAACGTCTACAACACCATGGGCGAGTGGGACCTTATGGTCGAGCTGATTGGCAGGGACTCGGGCGACTACATGGAGTTCATGAGGGCTGTGGAGCCGCTGAAGGGCATAAAGGCCACCAAGGGCAAATACGTGCTGAAGACCTACCCCTCCAGGTTCAAGCTGGTTCCGGATTAGGTTTGCATACCGATTAATCTTTTCTGAGGGTATGCGGTCCCAAAAGCTCTCCTTCTTTCGCATCCCGTTCCGGATAGCATCCGCATATCGAAACCTTTTTATATTATAAATAGTTATTATAGGCCGTGATAACGGTTCACATACCCCGTCACCTGACGCTGGACGACGTGGACGTCTACGGCAAGACAGTCCTGGTCAGGTGCGACCTGAACGTCCCGGTCGACAAGAAGACCAAGAAGATAAAGGAGACCTTCAAGATAGAGGCTCATCGCGAGACGCTCAGGGAGCTCATCGAGCGGGGGGCCAAGGTCGTAATCATATCCCATCAGTCCCGCTTCGGCAAGCCGGACTGCATAAGCCTGGCCGAGCACGCCGGGGTCCTGGCCGGGGTTTTGGGCACCAAGGTGAGGTTCGCGGCCGACTGGTTCGGGGAGAAGGCCAAGTCGGCGGTCAAGTCGCTCAAGCCCGGCGAGGTGCTGGTCCTGGAGAACATGCGCATGCACGAGGAGGAGAACGTCAAGGGGGGGCCGGCGGACCGGGCCAAGACCAATCTGGTCAGGGAGCTCTCCAAGATAGCCGACATCTACGTCTGCGACGCCTTCGCCTGCACCCACCGCAACCAGCCGACCATGGTCGGGTTCCCCCACGTCATGCCGTCGGTGGTGGCACGGCTCATGGAGAAGGAGCTGAAGGCGGTCCAGCAGGTCAACGGCAACCCCAAGCCGCCGATGGGCTACGTGCTGGGCGGGGCCAAGCTGGAGGACACCTTTTTGATGATTGAGAACGCCCTGGAGAAGAACCTGGCCGACTACATGCTCATGACCGGCGTGCCCGCCCTGGTCTTCCTCAAGGCCAAGGGCTACGGCCTGGGCAAGAAGAACGACCTCTTTCTGGCCAAGAACGGCTACGGGGACGCTCACAAGACGGCCGCCACGCTGATGAGGGGGCACGGCGATTTGATCTACCTCCCGGTGGACCTGGCGGTTGACAAAAACGGCAAGCGGGTGGAGATAGACGTGGACGAGCTGCCGGTGGACCACCCCATCAAGGACATCGGCAGCAAGACCGTCGAGGAGTTCGCCCGGCTGATAAACACCATGAAGACCGTCTTCTGCAACGGGCCGGCAGGAGTCTTTGAGGAGGAGAAGTTCGCGGTCGGGACCAGGG
>CAZTIX010000121.1:0-3325 GCA_964613935.1 uncultured archaeon | reverse complement strand
TTTGACTCCTTTGTTCCGGCACATCTTCATCGCCGCCCTCATGGTCGAGCCGGTGGCTATACCGTCGTCCACCAGTATGACTGTCCTGCCCTTCAGCGGCGGGAGGGGCTCCCCGCCCCTCAGCTCGCTTACCCTCCTTTGAACCTCTTCCTTCTGCTCCTCCAATGTCCGGCGGACCGTCTCGGGAGGGAGCTGCCGGGCGTAGTCCATCACCACCGCGCTGCCGTCCTCGGCTATCGCCCCGAAGCCGGTCTCCGGGTTGCCGGGAAAGGGCAGTTTCCTGGCCACCAGTATGGAGAAGTCCGCGCCTATCGCCTTGGCCGCCTCGTAGGCCACCTCCACGCCGCCCCTGGGCAGGCCCAGGACCAGGGCGGCCTCGCCCTTGTAATCCTCCAGCGCCTCTCCCAGCCGCTCTCCGGCGTCTTTCCTGTCTTCGAACGTCATTCTTCCTTCAGCACATCGAGTCTCTTCCCGGCCTTCGGTTTCCGGGAGTCTTGTGCTTGACCACGCTCGTTATGAACAACCCTTCCCTGCCTATCCCGCTCTTTTCCAAGACCCTGTCCAGATACTTCCCGGCCATGCCGACGAACGGCAGCCCTGCCTGGTCCTCCTTCTCCCCTGGGTTCTGGCCGACCAGCATCACCCTGGCGTCGCAGGGGCCCTCCCCCGGGACCACGGTGCCCCTCCAGAGCCCGCACTTCCTGCACCTTCCGATTCTGCCGTTCAGCTCTACGAGCTTCTCTTCCTTGCTCATCTCTGGTGCTTCGGGCAGTAGTAGGTCGGGCGGCCGTTCACCGTGGTTTTCCTTATGATTCCGCCGCATATGCCGCACTCGGCGCCCTCCTCCCTCCTGCGGTCGAGATATCTGTCCGGAAACTCTTCGGGATTTGCGCCGTGCTTTATCGCCGTCTTCAGGATGCGCTTCATCGCGGCGTGAACCCTCTTAAAATCGCTTTCGCCCAGCTCTCCCAGCCCGGAGTCGGGCATCATGCCCGTCTGGTACAGAATCTCATCCGCGTAGATGTTGCCTATGCCCGCTATCTTTCTCTGGTCCATCAATGCGGTCTTTATCGCCCCCTTCGATTCCCCCATCAGCCGGACGAAGTCATCCCTGCCTATGGACAGGGCGTCCGGCCCCAGGCCCTGCTCCTTGATGTAACCGCCCACGCTCCCGACTACGTCTATCTTGCCCAGCTTCCTCACCGAGACTATGGAGAGCGTCCTGCCGTTTGTCAGCCTCAGGGCCAGGGCGGTGTGTTCGGGCTCGTCTTCCGAGTAGGAGACACTCCCGGTCATGCCGAAGTGCAGCGCAAGGAAGCGGCCGTCACTTATCCTCAGGAGCAGGTGCTTGCCCCGGCGGCGGGTCCCGGTCAGCCTGCGGCCCCCGAGATGGCGCTTCAGGGTCTTGTCAGACACCCTGAATATCCTGCTGCGGTGAGTGTTCACGCTCCCTATCCTCTTGCGAAGCGCCTTCCGCGCGGTCCTTCTGAACGCTTCCACGTCCGGCAGTTCAGGCATCCAGCAGCTCCTTTAGTTTCAGCGCGTTCTCCACGGCGTAGCCGCGCGCGTCGTTGTTGAAATAGGCATAGACTCGGCTGCACTTCAAACCCTTCATCCTCCCGGCGTATTCCTCCAGCTCCCGGTCGGAGTATTTGGTGGAGTAGCGGACTCCGTGGAACCGGAAGTAGGCGGTGTCGCCGGTGAGCACGGTCTCCCCGGGCATCTCCAGCCCGGAGACCGAGCAGAAGGAGACGCTCCTCCTCTTCAGCAGGTCGTAGACGCGCTCGTCCCACCAGCTCTTGTCCCTGAACTCCACTGCGTTGTCCTTCCTGCCGTCGAGGGCCCGGGCCAGCCCGCTGACTCTGTGGAGGTTCTCGTCGTCCAGCTTGAAGCTGGGGGGCAGCTGGAAGAGATGGCACCCCTTCTTGCCCTTCAGAAGGCCGGTCAGCTCGTAGAAGTCGGATATCTTGCTCTCGATGTTGTTCAGCCGCTTGATGTGGGTTATGAGGCGCGGCGCCTTCATGGTGAACCTGAAGTCGTCGGGCGCTTCCTCGAACCATTTCTTCATGGTCTTCTCGCTCGGCCAGCGGTAGAAGGAGTAGTTCACCTCCACGGTGTTGAAGTGCTCGGCGTAATGGCCGAGCCAGTCCTTCTTAGCCAGGCCCTCCGGATAGAACCTCCCCTTCCAGTGGTCGTAGTTCCAGCCCGACGTGCCTATCAGATATTCCTTTGTCATGGGTCGGCCCGGCCGGAATCAGGCCCCGCCCTGCTCCTTCTCGGAGCCCCGGGTGCAGTAGTAGCCGTGCTTTAGTCCCATCTTCTCGGTGACCGGACAGCTGCCGCAGATGCAGCCCTTCTCCTCCTCTATGCACTCGCTCTTTCCGATTGTCGGGAAGCAGAAGCCCAGCTCTGCTGAGCCGCCCTTCTCACTGCAGTCCAAATAGCTGGGACAGTCCGCGCATATGCACATGTCCTTCACCATCGCCTCTTTCTGCCCCATGAATTTCTCTTCTTCGGCCATTTTGTATTGTAAGATTGTCGATTGACCTCCCACACCTTATAAGCTCTCTTGTGAAAAATAACCTTTTAACATGAAGATAGGATACCCCTGCATCAACCGCGGCATAGGCTGCACCGCAAACTCCACGTTCAGGCTGGCCTCTTACTCCGAGGAGCTGCTGAAGGAGAAGCTCGGCAACAACTTAGAGTGTCTTGAAAGGATACTCCGCTACAATCTGGACAAGGGCCTCATGTTCTTCCGCATAAGCTCAGACTTGGTGCCCTTTGCCTCTCATCCTGTCTGCAAGTTCGATTGGCAGGAGCACTTCAAAGCCGAGTTCAAAGGAATAGGCGATTTTATCAAAAAGAGCAACATGCGCATATCCATGCATCCCGACCAGTTCACCCTCCTGAATTCGCCGAAGGGGGGTGTAACCCAGAGGAGCATCGCGGAACTCGGATATCATTGCGATGTTCTGGATCCCATGGGCTTGGATGACGCGGCTAAGATACAAATCCACCTGGGCGGCGCATATGGGGACAAAGAGAAAGCCAAAGAGCGCTTCCTGGAACGATACTCCTCCCTCGGGCCCCGCCTCAAAAAACGCCTTGTCATAGAGAACGACGACCGTTTGTTCTCGCTCAAGGACTGCCTCGACGTCAGCGCAAGATGCGGCGTGCCCGTCCTTTTCGACAGCTTCCACCACGAGTGCTTGAACAGCGGCGAGCCCTTCCGCGCGGCCATAAAGAGCGCGCAGGAGACTTGGAAGAAAAAGGACGGCCAGCTCATGACCGACTACAGCTCCCAGGAGCCCAATGCGCGCAA
>CAZTIX010000120.1:0-3408 GCA_964613935.1 uncultured archaeon | reverse complement strand
CCTTCTGTGTGGCGTACTGGGCCACGTTTCCGCTGCCCGATATAGCAACGATCTTGCCGGTGAATTCCTCGCCCCTGGCCTTGAGCATCTCCTCGCAAAAGTAAGAAGCGCCGTATCCGGTGGCCTCGGGGCGCACCAGAGACCCGCCCCAGTTGATGCCCTTGCCGGTGAGCACCGATTCGAACCTGTTGGTTATCTTCTTGTACTGGCCGTAAAGGTATCCGATCTCGCGGCCGCCAACGCCTATGTCCCCGGCAGGAATGTCCGTGTTGGGCCCGATATGCCGGTAGAGCTCACTCATGAAGCTTTGACAGAATCGCATTACCTCGGCGTCGCTTTTGCCCTTGGGATCGAAGTCGCTGCCGCCCTTTCCGCCGCCCATGGGCAGTCCGGTTAGGGAATTCTTGAGCACCTGCTCGAACCCGAGGAACTTGAGAAGCCCCAGGTAGACCGTCCTGTGGAAGCGCAGCCCGCCCTTGTATGGGCCCAAGGCGCTGTTGAACTGGACCCTGTATCCGCGGTTGACCCGCACCTCGCCCTTGTCGTCGGTCCACGGCACCCGGAACATTATCACCCTCTCGGGCTCCGCCATGCGCTCGAACAGCTTGGCCTCCGCGTACTCCGGGTGCCGGTCGAAGACCGGCTCCAGGGAGTGGTAGACCTCGGTAACCGCCTGGTGGAACTCTGGCTCACCAGGGCTCTTGTCCAAAACCCTCTTCAAAACAGACTTGTCCGCCATTTTAACCGATTTTTAGAAGTCGTTATTTTTGAGGTGTGGTATTTAAATACTTAAACGAAAAATAAGAATATAGTTTCAGTATGAAACAGAAATTGTCCGAGAACGAGCGGGAGGTCCTGAAGAGCCTCATCAAAGACGGAAGGGCGCGCTGCACCGACATGGCGCGCAGGCTGGGGATATCCTCGCAGGCGGTCGGCAAGATAAAGGACAAGCTGGAGAGGAGGGGGTTCATCAGGGGCTACTCTGCCGACGCGGACTATCGAAGGCTGGGCATAGACGTGTTCGCCATCGCCTTCTTCCGCTTCAAGTCCGGCTCGTGGGGAAAGATGGAGGAGAGGGACCTGCGGGAGCGGGTCAGCGGCCCCCACCTGGTAAGGGTCTACCGCATCTCGAAGGGCGACTTCACCCACATGGTGGTATACGGCTTCCGGAGCGTGCGGGAGATGGAGCACTACTTCCACCGGCTCCAGAAGCAGAGGGGCCACGTCTCCGAGCTCAAGAGGTACTACGTCCTGTCGGCCGACAGCGTGATGAAGGACAGCATGGACGACCTTCTGCTCAAGGCCATCGGGGAGCTGGGGCGGGAGAGGCTGGCCGAGCCGGAGGCGGTCGGCCCGGTTTTGCGCAAAGACCTGGCCCGCAGGGGTTTCTTCTCTTAGCGAATCTTGCTTCTTTTCTTAACATCCCGTCTAATTTACCCATGCCGCCGAACACCTTCGGAGAGGAGTTTCGCTTGACCACGTGGGGGGAGAGCCACGGGCCCGCGGTGGGCTGCGTCCTGGACGGGTGCCCCGCGGGGTTAGAGATAGCCTTGGAGGTCATCCAGAAGGAGCTGGACAAGCGCCGGCCCGGCGGCGGCGGGGTTTCGACCCCCCGCAGGGAGAAGGACAAGGTTGAGATACTGTCGGGAGTGTTCGAGGGAAAGACCCTGGGGACTCCCGTGTCGCTTTTGATAGAGAACAGGGATGCGGACTCCTCGCCCTACGAGAAGCTCAAAGACAAGCCGCGCCCGGGCCACGCCGACTACGCGTGGCGGGCCAAGTTCGGGCTGCGCGACTGGCGCGGCGGCGGCAGGGCCAGCGCAAGGGAGACCGCGGGCAGAGTGGCCGGGGGAGCGATAGCGAAGCGCCTCCTGTCCTCGGTCCTCGGTCTGCGGGTGGTGGCCTGCGCCAGGGAGATAGGCGGCGTCGAGTCGGAGGGCCTGGCCGGCTGGGACGCGGACAAGGCGGAGAAGAGGATATATTCCAACGCGGTCCGGGCCCTGGACCCCAAGGCCGCCAAGACCATGGAGAAGGCCGTAGAGGAGGCCAAGGCGGACGGCGACTCCCTCGGAGGGATAATCGAGTGCGCGGCCCTGAACGCGCCCGCGGGCCTGGGCGAGCCGGTTTTTGACAAGCTCACCGCCGAGCTGGCCAGGGCGGTCATGTCCATCCCCGCGGTCAGGGGGGTGGAGTTCGGCATAGGCTTCGAGGCCGCCCGGAAGAGGGGCAGCCAGGTCAACGACGAGCTGGAGGCGAGGGGCAAGAGGATAGTCACGAAGACCAACAACGCCGGCGGGATAAACGGGGGCATATCCAACGGCATGCCGATAATCCTGAGAGCGGCGGTGAAGCCGACCTCCTCCATAGGCCGGGAGCAGAGGACCGTGGACCTGAAGAAGGGCGGGAGCGCGAAGATAAGGATAGGGGGGAGGCACGACCCCTGCGTGGTCCCGAGGGCGGTCCCGGTAGTCGAGGCGATGGCGGCCCTGGCGCTGGCGGACCACGGGATCAGGAGCGGGAGCATACCGAGGACCCTGGCATGAGCGGGCCGCTATTGGCGAGGGTGCGCGAGTCAGCCGGGGAGGTGAAGAGCCGCCACAATGCTCAGGTTTTTTGAAAACGTCCCCGTATGATGAATCTCCTGTAGTCCTGGCCGTCCATCTCCACGGAGACTTCTTGCGGTTTCGAGCTTACTTTATAATGTTTTTTCAACCAGGTTACAACATCCTTCAGCTTCACTTTATACGAGGCCAGACTCTTCAGGAATCTTATCTTTTCTTTGTCGGAGGCGTCAATGGAATAACCGAACTCGGACAGAATGGCCTCGGCGATTATGAATCCGGTCCTCTTGTTACCATCTACGAAGGGGTGCCTTGTTACGATCTCATAAAGCAGGAGACCGGCGAGTTTTTCAACCCTCAGGCTATGGCGCCGTATAGCTTTTACAATTATCCGGTGGGCTTCGTATTGGATGTGCTCGAGGGCCCGGGCTCCAGGATTCCGGGCTCGCCGCCGTCTTTTTCGATGGTGGCATCATGAATCCTTATTATGTCTTCCTTGCTTACTATAACGCCAAGTCTAGTCACATTTTCGCCAGCTTCTTCAGAAGACTGCGGTTCCTCTCCATGGCCTTTACGGCTATGTCGGACAGATGCTTATCTTGCTCCATTTTTTAGGCGGGTAGGTATATTCAAGGCACACTGAATAAAAAACAGTCTTCCCTGCCACCCTGTTATTAATGCGGATTGGACCATAAAAACACGTTTTGCGCATAATTTCCGTCGCAGCGCCTAAAACCTCCCGGCCAAATCCAGAATTCTCCCATAAAGAGCGCCCATTGAGCCAACACTCGCACGTGCGAGGGTTTCCGGTCCGGCGGCGGGGAGGGTCTGTCGGGTACAGAGGATT
>CAZTIX010000119.1:0-3410 GCA_964613935.1 uncultured archaeon | reverse complement strand
TGCCGGCCCGAGACACGTGGAAGCGGCAACTGCGGGAAGCCCGGGCGGCCCTGGCCTCCCTGATTCTGGGTTTGGGAATTGCCGCATCGATAGGCTATGAGACCGCGCTCATGGCCCTGTCCTTCTCCACACTGGCGCTCTTCTACTCCGCTCCCCCCCTGAAGCTCAAGAGATTCCCTATCGCAGCCTCGTTTACCCTCGGGGCCTGCGCCCTCTTCATAGTCCTGGCCGGCTTCTCGGTGTTTGCTCAGGGTTCCCTGACCGAGCTCTTCCCCCAGGAGGTCGGGGTCATGATATTGGTGGCTTACACCCTGGCGACGAACTACAAGGACCTGAAGGACGTCGAGTCAGACAGGAGGTCGGGGGTGCTCACCCTCCCCGTCCTGCTGGGAGAGGGGAGGGCCCGCATGGCCATAGCCGCGATGGTCGCCGGCGCGACGATTTTGATACCGGTGATACTGGGCCTCCCCGAGCTGATACTGCCGGCCGCGGCCGCCGCCGCCCCGCCGGCGGCGATTGTGTGGAAGGGCCTCGGCGAGCGGCGATTCCGCGCCCTCCACCTCCTGTACTTCGCGGCCCTGATATGCGTCCTGCTCTGCTGGCGCGCGCAGGCCGGCTTTTAAGTCCCGACCGATAATCTAACATAAGCTGAGAAGCATCCGGCAAATGGACCTTGACGACTCCCTATGGAATCTGCTGGAGACCCTGCGCTTGGCGGACTTCTTCGAGGAGCGCGGCATCCCGCCCGCAACCCTGCCCATAGCCCTGATAGCCCTCGCGCTGCTGGCGGCGCTGCTACTGTTGCCCACGGGCGGCGATGCGGGAGTGTGCGGCAACGGCGTCTGCGAGCCTGAAGCGGGCGAGGACCTGGCCACCTGCCCGCTTGACTGCCTTGCAGAGGAGGCGGGGGGCTCGGATGTCAGGGTGGAGATTGCCGGCGAGGTGGCCGGCGAGATAAGGGTCAGGCTGGAGTCGGAGGACGGCTCTCTCATAAGGGAGGACTCCGGCACTGCAAGCGAATTCTCAATAACCGATGTCGGGGCCGCCACCGTCAGGGCCGTGGTCTCCAACCCGGAGAACGGCAGGGCGGTATCGTCGGACTGGACCGGAGTGGAGGGAGAAGAAACCGCCATAACCTTGGGGCTCCCCCCGAACTTCTTCGATTCCGCGCATGTTCCGCCGGAGAGGGGCACCCTGGAGGTGAGCGTCAGGGACGCGGACTCCGGCAGCCCCCTGGACGCCAGGGTGACCGTTGCTATACCGCGGGGAGCATCCCATTCCATGGTCGAGTCGAGGGAGGTCAGCGGGACCGCGCACTTCGACCTGGAGGCGGGCCATTGGTATGCGGTCTTGGTCAGAGCCCCCGGCTACAAGCAATTCGACAGTCTCAACAATCCTGTCAAAATAACGGCCGGGGAAACAAGGCGGGTCGATGCGCCGCTGGAGATGGCCACTGCCGGCGAGGCGGCTCCAGCCCTGGTCCGGGTGTGCGTGTCCAACCGGACAGCGCCTGTTTCGGGGGGCGTGGTGAAGGCCCGCGACGCCGCGGGAGAGGATATAGGCTCCCAGAGCCTCGGCCCCGAGGGCTGCGTGACCTTCGAGCTGACCGCGCACAGGACCGTCACCTTCTCGACCTCGAATCTGCTCGGAGACTGCTCGGATACCTCTTCCGGGAACCTGGAGCTCTCTCCCGGCGACAACCCGGTCCGGCTCAACGTCACCTGCGGGTCGGGGAGTCGCGCGCAGGCGAGGGTGAAGGCGGTGGCCGAGGACGGGACGCTTCTCACGTATCGGGCGAGGATAACCGCCTTCTATTCCACCGGCGTCCAGATATACGGCTCGAACAGCGACGGCTCCTGGGACATGGGCTCAGACGGCTACACGGAGTACGTGCGGGTGAACCCCGGCAAGGCGTTTTATTTCATCGTCGGAGACCTCATCGGCTACCCTCATCACCGATCGGGCGCTTATGAAATCGCCGAGTCCGAGGACAGGTCGATAATCATCTCGCCTGAGAGGCCCCTGGACGCGGGAGCCAACATAACGCTCCAGGGAGTCACCTACCCCAACCCCGTTCTGGTGAATTCTCCCTTCGAGATAACCATCCCCACGATTTTGCGCGGGGATGAGGATATCACCAATTCCTCCAACCTCACTGTCGAGCTGGCGGGACAGCCCTGCCAAGTCAGCAGGGGCGAAGTCCGGAGCGCCTCCTGCGTCTCGCCCTCCCAGACGGGCCTGTACGACCTGTCGGTCGGGGTGAGGCGCGACGGAAAGCGGCACACCCTGGTGAGGCGGCTGAAGACAGTAACCGCAGGCATCCCGATGTTCCAGCTCACCACCCTGCCGATATTCGACAACGAGCCCCCCATCCTCATGGAATTCGACATAACCTTCAACATGTCCCCCCTGGACTCGCTCGACGCCAGCGCCGTGACGGTATTCTATGATGAGGGGGGAGTTCCCCTCACCGACAATTTGTCCCTGTCCGGCTCGAGCGGCAACTACTCCGTGGAGGTGGACACCCCCTTCGGCGGACAGCACAGCCTGCAGATTTATCTCAGGAAGATAAGGGGCTTCAAGCTCTACGAGCAGAACTTCACCGTCTCGTTCGAGTCGGAGGTCGGCGACGTCCGGGTGGAGCACCACGAGGCCCTCGAACCGCTCATACTGGAGCCGGGGGAGCGCTTCAGGGCGGACTCGCACGTACGGTATGACGGGGAGATAGCCGGCCTGGACAACGTCTATCTTCTCATGCTGAACAAAAGAAGCCAGCTGCCCTGGAGCCCTACCCACCACACCTACCGGAGGACCTTCTCCGCCCCCGCCGACGAGGGCATCTTCCCGGCCGTCTTCCAGCTGGGCAACCAGGCGCTTTCCGCCGGCAAGATATACGTCGTGGACACCTCCAAATCGAAGTCCCAGAGCTGCGAGATAGAGAAGTGCGAGATAATCCCGGACGTGAGAAAGTGCGTCCACGAGCACAAGAGCGGGGGCCGCCACAGGCGGGACGAGGCCATAGCGTGCATAGAGTCGGGGTGGGTCAGCGCCGGGGGGATGCACCTCCCCCACTGCAAGTCTTCGGACGCGGACAGGGGCGATTTCGACGGCGACTGCCTCCTGACGGAGACGGACGCCCGCCTCATGGAGGAGCTCTTGGTCAAGTCCCCGGTCCAGACCGAGAGGAACGCCTACGCCGGGTGCGGGGACATGGACCGGGACGGCGACGTGGACCGGGACGACCTCACCTGCCTGAAGAAGGTCATAGCGGGAGAATGGTTCGGCGACAGGGGAGACGGCACCTGCGAGCGGCCCATGAGGGGGGGCCTGTGCTTCAACTTGGGAACGGCCCTCCCCGGCGATTACGACGAGGACCAGGACTTCACCAGCAAAGACGTGGAGATTCTGAA
>CAZTIX010000118.1:0-3428 GCA_964613935.1 uncultured archaeon | reverse complement strand
AGTTTCTTGTCGAACAGGCTCGCTCCCACTCCCAGCGCAAAGGCCCCGTGCGCCAGCCACTCCGTTACGTTCTCCAGGCTCACTCCACCCGTAGGCATCAGCCTTATCTCGGGGTACGGCGCGTGCAGGGCCTTCAGGTATTTGGGCCCCACGAAACCCGCCGGGAATACCTTCACCACGTCCGCTCCGGCGTTCCATGCCGTCAGTACTTCCGTAGGCGTCAGCGCTCCCGGCATCGAAAGCGCCCCCATCGCCTTGGCTATCTGTATCACCTCGGTATCCGTATTCGGACTGACTATGTACCTCGCTCCGGCAGATATCGCCGCGGCCGCGTTCGTCGAGTTCAGCACCGTCCCGGCGCCCAGTATGATGTCCTCCTTGAACTCGGCGGCAAGGTCCGCGATTATCTCCACCGCGTTCTCCACCGTGAAGGTTATCTCCACGGCCTTCACTCCGCCCTTCATCATCGCTTCTATTCCCGGCTTCACCTGAGCGGGGTCGTCCGCTCTCACTACCAGCACAAGCCCCGTTTCTTCGATTGCTTTGAGCAGCGGTGTATTCTGATGCATGTGTTCCTCCTGTCTTTCCGGCTCTTTCACTACTGGCGTCTCCCTCCTCACGGCGTTATATTATGGCCCCGCATGTACATGCGTCAAAAGGTTTTGGAGTACTCTCATGAACCCCGCCGTATCCGTGGGCTTCGTCCAGACTGCCCCCCAACTCCTCTCTGTCCGCCATAACGTCCACACCCTGGTCTCCCTTCTTGAAGGCGTCCGCAACGCCCTCATCGTCGCCCCCGAACTCGCTACCTCGGGCTACGCCTTCTCTTCGGCTTGCGACCTCCGCTCCGTCGCAGAACCCGCCGACCTCTCCTCCTCCCCTTCCCTGGCCTCTCTCCACTCCGTCTGCTCGGCCAACAACCTCCATCTCCTCGTCGGCTTCCCCGAACTTTCCGGCGACCTCATCTTCAACTCCGCCTCTCTCATTTCCCCCTCCGGCATCCTCGCCACCTACAGAAAAATTCATCTCTTCCACAACGAAAAGGACTTCTTCTCCCCCGGCAACTCCCCTCCTCCCGTCATCGACCTCCCAGGTATCGCACGCACCGGCGTCATGATCTGTTATGACTGGTACTTCCCTGAAGCCGCACGCTCTCTCTCTTCCCGGGGCGCTCAAATCATCCTCCATCCCGCCAACCTCGTCCTTCCCTGGTGCCTTGACGCCATGAAGACACGCTCCATCGAAAACCGCGTCTTCTCGGTCACTTCCAACCGCACCGGCACCGATCCTCACCCCGACGGCGACCTTGTCTTCTACGGCCGCAGCCAGGTTATTTCTCCCGACGGCGAAATCCTCATCTCCTCCCAACCCGGCTTCACCGGCGTCTTGACCGTCGATATCGAACCTTCGAGCGCCGACGATAAATCCATCACCTCGAAAAGCCCCGGCATGTCCGAACTCCGCACCGACCTCCTTCCTCTGTCATGACCTCCCCCGTACTCAGGACCCGTCCAGAAATATCAGTTATTTCTGCACAGGTACTCAGTCCAGCCTGTCCAGTCCCCTCAGCTTCCTCTCGATAATCGCCCTTTCCTGGTTGTTCTGAGCTTCCTCTTCGGCCTTTCTCAGCATCTTTCTGGCCTCTGTCCAGTTCTGCTCCTTCTCGTATATTCCCGAAAGCTGCTGCAGCCACTGGAACCGAAGGTGTTTGTGCTCCTGCTGTGCTATCGCTTTCTCCAGGAACTCGACGGCCTTGTCATTCTTCTCCATGTGCAGATAAGTGAGCGCCATATCGTGCAGGACTTGCACCCGCTCGCCGTCTTCTATGTCGTGGTGCTCCAGCATGGGTTTGAGCATCTTCTCCAGCGTGGCTTCCAGCACCATGTCACGGTGCTCCTTCAAGGGGAACATCCGGTGGTTCCGGTGAACCATCTGCACGGCCTGATGCAGCGCATTGAAGTCACCTTCAGCTGCCTCCACCGCACTCATTATGGCGTCTTTGGCCAGCGATACCTTCCTCGCCCTTATGGCCAGCCGGGCGTATTCGTTCCATATCATCGGGTTATCGGGGTGAGCTTCCGTGCCTTCCCTCCACACCTCCATGGCCTTGCCGTAATCCCTCTTGCGCTCGAACTCCCTGCTTTTCTCCTGCAGCACCCGGTAGCTCTTCGGGTATTTCTTGTGGGCCGCCTCCCTCCACTCCTCGATCTTCTCCTTGAACTCCCCCAGTTCCTTCCCCGGCCACCGGCTGTGCTTGCGAATTTCTTTCTCCAGCCTCTTGGCCGCTTCTTTCGGGGCATCCGGAGCATACGATACCTCGACCGCTTTGCCAAAGGTATCCGCAGCCTTCTCCATCTGGTCATTGATAAAGTAGTAATGGGCGAGATCCATCAGATTGAACAGGTCCTTCGGGTCCTGCCGGGCGGCCGCCTGCAGGTACTCGAGGACCTTGTCGACAAGCTCGAACTCCACTTCCGCATACTCACCCTTCTCTACGGTAATCCACTTCCGGGCGGCTTCATGCCCTGGCTTCTCGACCTCGATCAGGCGCTCTCCGGGGGTCACCACGGGCTCACACGGAGTATGCCCGGCGAGTGTCCCGTCCATGTATACCGTTGCTCCGCCTGGGTTGCTGCTCACCTTCACTTTCGCCGTATTCACAGGCTCCAGCATCACGTTCAGATTCCCGGTCGCTCCCGGACGTATATCCACCACTTCCATCACGCTTTCGTAGCCTTCACGCTTCAACTCGACGGTATGCCGGCCCGGCCCGGACATCAGCGTCACCGGCGCGGCTCCTGCGTACCTGTCATCGATGTAGACCGCCGCTCCGGGAGGTTCCGTAGCGACATTGATCATCGACGCCCCGGCCTCCCCTCCTCCAGGGATCCTTCCGGCGAGCGCCGTTGACACCGTCCGCCCCGGCACAGCGGCCGCCAGCAGGGCCAGCCCGGCAAACAGCAGCCCCATCGGCACGCCTGATCTCTTCGGCTCCTGTTGCACTTTTTCGCTCACTTCTCTCCCTCACCATCGCCGGCGACGTCATACATAGTTACCGGCTCACCATCCGCCTGATATCCAGGGTATTCGGCCACTCGGCCTCCTCTTCCGCTTATCCTCACCCTGCTGACCACTATCGGCGAATCGTACGACCACACCGCCACCCTGCCAATCTGTATCGGGTCCGGGTCTTTGTACTCCAGCGATTCCTCCCTCCCGCAGCCGTCGTCCACCGAGAACTTGATGTCGGCTCCGTCCTTCTCGACGGCCACCCTGAACCATCTCCTGTGTATCCTCATGTTCCTCGGTATAACCAGCTTGTCGTTTTGGGCCACCATTTCTCCCTTGCGGACTATCGCCGACGCCGTGTTGTCGTAGCCTCCAAAGACGAACGAATAGCCTTCCACCGGGTCCGTGGCGTCCGGGCA
>CAZTIX010000117.1:0-3483 GCA_964613935.1 uncultured archaeon | reverse complement strand
GAGAGCCTCTCTCGACCCTGCTCCGCGTATTTCCCGG
The DNA here is from genome assembly GCA_964613935.1 of uncultured archaeon. Taxonomy (GTDB): domain Archaea; phylum Altiarchaeota; class Altiarchaeia; order JAFGQM01; family JAFGQM01; genus CAZQBY01. Next base: position 3,446 of record CAZTIX010000117.1, on the reverse strand, counting down.
CGATGAAGACGTAGGCGTAGCTGCCCACCGCGCGGTGGGCCTCGTCGAAGACGAGGAGCGACACGTCCTTCAGGTCGATATTGCCGGTTATCAGGTCGTTCTCCACGGTCTGGGGGGTGGCGAATATCGCGCGTGCCTCCCGCCACAGCTTTTCCCTCTTCTCCGCAGGCACCTCGCCCGTCAGCAGGGCGAAATCGTCCTTTTCGAGCTTGAGATGCTTCCGGAAGCTGGCCAGGTGCTGCTGGACCAGGGGCTTGGTCGGGGCCAGGAAGAGGAGCTTTGAGCCGGGGAGCTTCTGCAGGCGGTGGGCGGCCGTGAACAGCGCCACCACTGTCTTCCCGAGGCCGGTGGGCAGGACCACCAGGGTGCTCTTCTCCATGGCCACGGCCACAATCGATTCCTGGTACTGCCTCAGCTTGATGCCCCCCTTGAGCAGCGGATGAGCCACGGTTAGTTTGCGATTCGCAAAAGAAATAAGCGAACCCGAAGCATGGGATAGCTCAGTTCCTCATGCTCGTCACCGGGCTGGGGAGCCTGCCCCCCCGCTTGATGAAGTCCTTGGAGGAGAATCGGCTGACGGCCATGACCGGGCCCTCGCCCAGAAGGCCGCCGAACTCGACCCATTCGCCCGGTTTCGCACCGGGGACAGGGATTATCCTGACACCTGTCGTCTTGTTGTTCACCACGCCTATGGCCAGCTCGTCGGCGATGATGGCGGAGACGGTCTCGGCGGGCACATCCCCGGGGACGGCGAACATGTCCAGCCCCACCGAACAGACCGCGGTCAGCGCCTCCAGCTTGTCCAGAGAGAGCGCGCCCTCTTTGACGGCCTGGGCCATGCCGGTGTCCTCCGTGACGGGTATGAAGGTCCCGCTCAGACCCCCCACGTTCCCGGATGCCATGGCGCCCCCCTTCTTGACCGCGTCGATGAGCAGCGCGAGAGCCGCGGTGGAGCCGTGGGCGCCGACCCTCTCTATTCCCATCGCCTCTATGATGCGCGCGACCGAGTCGCCCATCTCGGTCGTCGAAGCCAGCGAGATGTCCACTATTCCGAAGGGGACGTCCATGCTCCCGGCCAGCTCCCTCCCGATGAGCTCTCCGGCGCGCGTTGTCTTGAAGGCGGTCTTCTTGATTATCTCCGACAGCTGGGTCAGGTCGCATTCCCTGTTCTTCTCCACGACCGACCTCACCACCCCCGGCCCGCTTATTCCTATGTTGAGGGAGAAGTCCGGCTCGCCCGCGCCGTGGAAGGCCCCGGCCATGAACGGATTGTCCTCGGGCGCGTTGGCGAACACCACAAGCCGCGCGCAGCCCAGCCCCTTGGTCTTCTCCGCTATCCTCCTGATGACATCGCCCATCTCCATCACCGCGTCCATGTTCATGCCGGCGGTGTTGGACGCCACGTTGACGAAGCAGCAGACGCGCTCCGTCCTGGCCAGCACCTCCGGCATGGCCTCCACGACCCGCGCGTCGCTCCTGGTCATGCCCTTCTGTACCAGCGCGCCGTAGCCGCCGATGAAGTCTATGCCGGCCTCCTTGGCCGCCTCGTCCAGGGCCAGGGCCAGCTCGACGAGCTCGCCCTTGTCCAACGTCTCCGCGAGCAGGCTCACCGGCGTGATTGAGACGCGCTTGTTGGTTATGGGGATGCCGTACTTCTTCTCCAGCTTCTCCGCCTCGGAGATGAGCAGCCTACCGTATTTCGTTATCCTGTCGCGGACGTTCCTCTTGAACTTCTTCAGGTCCGAGTCCACGCAGTCCTTGAGGTTGATGCCGAGGGTGACCGCCCTGATGTCGAAGTGGTAGTAGAGCGTCATCTTCACCGTCTCGTATATCTCCTCTATGGTGTAGGTCATTTTACTCCACAAAATCAGACGCGGTGCATCGACTTGAAAACATCCTCGTGCTGCAGCTGAATCTTCAGGTTCATCTCCTTCTCAATCTCCCCCATCTGCGCGCGCAGCCCGTCCATGTCGACTTTCGACTGGGCCACGTCCACGAACATGCTCATTACGAAATAGCCCTCCATCACCTTCATCTCCACGTCCTCTATGTTGATGCCGTTCTCGTAGAGGGCGCCGGATATGCGCGCGATTATGCCCTTGCGGTCTTTCCCCACCACGGTCAGGAAGCAGAGTTCTTTGGCCATTTTGATTACTTTGAGGCTAAAGGGATTAAATCTTGTATCGCAGGAGCGCGGCCGTTCCGCCCAGCCCCTCCAGCTTCCGCCCCGGCTCGTGCTCCGAGTTCAGCACGTGGAACTCCGCGCCGGTCTGCTTGGCCTTCGATATCAAGTCTTCGGTCTTCGGTCTTGAGTCGCCCCTCAGCTCCTTGTCCGCCACCAGCAGCACCTCTATGGCGCCCGACTCCGCGGCCCTCCCGACCTCTCCAAGACCATAGGCCGCCTCCCCTCCCTTGGATATCTCCTCCAGGAGCCGGTCCATGAAGCGCGCCTCCCGGGCGATGCGCGCATCGCCCAGTACCTTCTCAAGCTTGCCTCCCTTGAGTATCTCGTTGACTCCCGTCCTGCCCTCGCTGCCGGTGTCGGCCGCCCGGAAGCCCAGCCTGCTCTTCTTGCCGCGGGCGTAGTCCAGGAAGTTCCTCTTCTCGAACCCCGGGCCGCCCAGGATGACGGTCTTCACGCCCTCTCGCTTCGCTTCGTCCTCCAGCAGCCTCAGCAGCTTGGAGTAGAACTCCTTCTTGCGGTCTTCCCGGCCCTCCACGTACTTGCCGCCCAGGTTCTGGCGGGTGTCGATATAGTGAAGGCCCCTCTCCCTCACCAGGGCCAGGGTGGCGTCCCCGTCGCCGACCACGCATATCATAACCCGCGTCCGCCTGGCCGACTTCTCGGCGTCCCTGAGGTATTTCATCTCGTGGGGCGCCCAGCCCTCCTTGAAGATGTCCAGCCTCCCGCGCTCGTCCAGCTCGACGGTGTGGTGGGAGCCCAGGCTGATCAGGTCCTCCGGCCCCGCCTCTATGGTTCCCAGGATGCGAAGGCGGTTGGCGTTGCGGTCGAACTCCACCTTTTCGACTTTGACCGAGAGGGTCATGGCCCGCTTCCGGCCCTTGTCCGCGCGCACCTTGTCGCCCTTGGCCTTGACCAGCCGGCTGGTCCTGGCCTTGACCAGGTCGCCCTCGCTTATCACCCGGCTCAGGTACCACAAATCATCCAGGTTCTCGGCCTGGGCCACGAGAAGACCTGTCTTCAAATCGCGCTTGATTATCTTCATCGCTTATGTTTTTGTTTACTGACTTTTAAATAGGGATATGGCCAGGAAACCGGGCGGCAAAAATTCCCTGATGGCCCACGAAGACCTGAAAAGGCTGAGGGGGGCAAAGGCTAGGGAAGAAAGGATTTCGCTCATTCCCCTTGGGGAGCACCCCGGGGCGGCGGATCCCAGGAGGGCCATAATCAGCCACAGGGGCGACATCGTGGCTTTCCCGACCTC
>CAZTIX010000116.1:0-3496 GCA_964613935.1 uncultured archaeon | reverse complement strand
TATATGGAGACTGTCAGGACCTATTACCTAGGCAACGTTTCCGAATTGGATTTCATCAACGACCCGGCCGGCTCCCGCCGGACCATAAACGACTGGGTGGGGGACCGGACTCATGAAAAGATAAAGGACCTGATACCCGAGGGCCTGATAACCCCGGTCACCCGGCTGGTCCTCACCAACGCCGTCTACTTCAAGGGGACGTGGGCAGCGCAGTTCGACGAAGCGGAGACCAAGGACCGCGACTTCTTCCCAGCCATGGACGAGACCGTAAAGACCCCCATGATGCACATGCCGGAGGGAGAGTTCGAGTACATGGAGACGGAGGAGATGCAGATGCTGAAGATGCCCTACGAGGGCGGAGACGTCTCCATGATAGTCCTGCTCCCCAAGGAGCACGACCTCAATCTCCTGGAGGACTCCCTGACCGGAGAGCGGCTGGACGAATGGAGGTCCGAGGCCTCCTTGACCCCGGTGGAGGTCTTCCTTCCCAAGTTCACCTTTGAGAGCAAGTACCGCCTGGGGGACTCACTCTCCCAGATGGGCATGCCCACCGCCTTCTCTATGGCGGCCGACCTCTCCGGCATGGACGGGACGGACATGCTCTACGTCAAGGAAGTGGTCCACCAGGCCTTCGTCGAGGTGAGCGAGGAGGGCACCGAGGCCGCGGCGGCCACCGGAGTCGTCGTGGACCTGAAGGCGGCGCCGTCCGGCACAAGGCTGTTCGCCGCCACCCATCCGTTCGTGCTCCTGATAGTGGAGGACTCGACGGGCCAGATACTGTTCATGGGGAGGGTCGCCGACCCGTCGGCCTGAATTGGTCGCTTAAAAAGAGGATTTTTCTTTCCGGGGACTGAATAATTAAGGAATATGGACTCGAGGATTTTGGCGCTCGCAGGAATCGCAACGCTGTTAGCGGCGGCCGGGGTAATCGTTCTCCAGCCGGCCGAAGAAGAGAGCGCATGCGGAGACTCGGTCTGCCAGGCCGTGGAGAACTGCTCCTCCTGCCCGGAGGACTGCGGAGCGTGCGGAGAGCCGGGAGCGCACGAAGGGGGGCCGGACGCTCAGGACTGCTCTGAAGGCGAGGAGTGGTGCGGAGAGAAGTCAAAGTGCATAGACCCGGAAGCGGAGCACTGCCTGGAGGAGCCCTTCGGCGCGCAGATAGGCGAGGAGGCCAACCTGAAGTGGGGCGAGAGCAGGATATATCCCGGGACCAACGAGTCCGCCGTTGAGGGTTGGTGGAGGGCCAGCCTCAGCGTGCCCGACAAGGCCGAGTACTCCCACCTCTGCTACATATTCATGCGCGGCAACAAGAGCCGCAGATTGGACAGCGGCGCCTACTTCCTTGACCGCGGACCCGCCAACGTCAGCGGCAACGAGGTCTGCGAGATAAGGGTGGCCCGAGGCCCCGCAGACACCTGCGATAACCTCACCGTCCGCATAGACATCGACGCGATGCAGGAGGGGTACGACCCCGAAGAGGACAACTGGCGGGACTTCTTCGAGTGCGAGACCGGCTTCGGCTCCGACTTCTGCCACGAAGAGTGCGGGGCCATGATGGAGGTCCTGATGAGGCAGGAGAGGTCTCAGCTCAACGTCACGACAGCGGGGGAATAGCAACACTCGCATGTGCGAGACTTCATGTCTCGCACAGTCTTTGCGCCTGGTGGGCGCAAATCGCATGTGCGAGACTTCCCGTCCTGCACGGTCTGCGCACCCTGCGGGCGCGCATCGCATGCCCAAGGGTTGATTTTGCGGCGAATGTCGCCATCAGATTTTTATAGACCGCGCCCAAAGAATAGCCCGAGCCCAACAACTGGGAGAAAACAAACCCAGCAAAAGCATCAGACCCGAAACTAGGATGGAAAATGGCAAAAAAAGACGACAAGAAAAATAGGAAGGCTGCCAAGAAAGCGGCCAAGCAACCCGTGAAAAAGAAGAAGGCTGCGAAGCCTGTGAAGGCGAAGAAGACGAAGGTGAAGAAGTCCCCAAAGACCAAGAGGTCCAGGTCCAAAAAGACCGTCGGGCCCAAGACCGGGAAGACGAAGCCCAAACAGTCCAAGAAAACCAAGCCCCTGGTCCGGGGCAAGGTCGTGAAGCACGACAAGAAGAAGAAGCGCCTCAACAAGCACGAGATAAAGAAGACCGGCGAGGAGCTTCGCTTCGAGGGGCCGCGGAAGGTCGACGGCGAGCCGCATGTCCATGTCCACGGAAAGCTCGTGGATGACGGCATGCAGCTTGTGACCAGGAGCGCCCGGTCCAACGTCATGAGCTCGCTGAGGGGAAGCGCCCGGATACCGCCGGGGTGCAACATAACCTTCAGAAAGTAAGGCCTTTGTCCATGCTGCTCAGGGGCAGTCGCCTGTTCTTGGGCAGATTGTTTATTATTCTTCCTTCTTTTGGTTTTCCCACGCCCAGATTGTATCTCCCGTATCTCACCACCGCGTAATAGCCCTCCGCCTCCTTCTCGATGTCCAGGCCGCACATCCACTTCCGCGCCTGCCTCTCGTCCACCTCCGCCAGGCCCTTTGTTGCTAGCTGGACAACGTAGTGGCTGGGGCGGAACCCCTTGTCGGCGGTGCCGATGTAAAGGCCTTCCCTGCCCTTCAGCCCGGTGTCCCCGCCGGTGTAGAGGAAGACCTTCTTCCCGCGTTTGAGCATCTTGCCGGCAGGCAGCTCTATCCCGAACTCCTTCTTCAGATAGCTCCTTATCTCCGGATAGCCCGGCTTATCCTTCATTTTTCCTCCACGCTCTTTGTTTCCCCGCCGCCAGCCTTTTTTCGAATCTTCGCCGCGAAGAAGAATTCGGTGTCGTTGTCCCACGGATAGATGCGCATGCAGTCCTCGGTGCCGGGCAGGAGCCCGGGCCTTGACTTGATTTCGGCCTTCGCCTTCTCGACCCCCGCCTCCGGGAACCTGTCGAGGAGCGCGAGGACGACCTCCTCGTTCTCCTCCAGCGTGCTGGTGCAGGTCGAATAGACCAGGGCGCCTCCGGGCTTCAGCATCCTGAAGGCCGAGCAGACAAGCCCCTTCTGCAGCCCGGATACCCTTTTCGCGAAGCGGGGATTCCAGCTCTTGAGGACGCTCGGGCTCTTGCGTGCGGAGCCTATGTTCGAGCAGGGGGCGTCCACGAGTATCCTGTCGAAAGCGGCGGGGGGAAACCTCAGGCCGTCATAGTGAGTGATTATGGCGTTCATTATCCCGCACCTTTCGATGTTGGACACCAGGGCCTTCCTCCTCTGGGGACTGGGGTCGTTGGAGACCAGGGTGTGGCAGAATGGCGCCATCTGAGTCGACTTGGAGCCGGGAGCGGCCGCCATGTCCAGAACCGTGTCGGACGCTCGGACGCCCAGCACCTCGGCCGGCAGCATGGAGGCGGCCTCCTGGACATAGTAGTAGCCCAGCTGATGGGGGACGGTAGAGCCCCAGGTCCCGCTCTCCACCCAGAAGCCGTGTTCGCACCAGGGTATCGGCTCGGCGCCCATGGCGTCAAGCTCGC
>CAZTIX010000115.1:0-3497 GCA_964613935.1 uncultured archaeon | reverse complement strand
TCTCGCCCTTTTGGAGGCCTGCCTCCAGGAACTGCATCCCCATAATCGTCTTCCCCGTGCCGGGGGCGCCGGAGACGAGGACCGTGTAATCAGAGTCCATTTAGATATCTCTTCCGTAATTTCGGATTAGATAATACTTTGTACTTTTCCAATTTTTCCTCTATCTCAGTAAGCAAAGCGGAGCAATACTTACGATATCTTAGGTGCGGATTCTCAAAATCGTCTAAAATGGCTTTTCCGCAAAAATATCCGCTTCTTAATGCATAGCTTATCCCTTCTGCAGTGCTTGGGCTTATCAACCCGGCAGCCTCCCCTGCAAGCATCACGTTTTTGCCGCCCAAGTGGATGTCATCCTTTGAAGATGTAACTAAAACAAATCTAGCTTCCCTTATTTCAGGAACGCCCGTCTTCTTTAAAACGTCTACTTTTTCCTTAAGAGATTCAAGGCGCTGATAGGCATTGTGTTGGGAAGTTGAAATGCCAGAACCTATCAGGAGAAAGTGGGACTTGGGTACTATCCACGAATAGAAGTCAGTGATGGAGCTGTCGAATACAAAATACACGTCTGTTAGGTTATTCTTTTTTGGCTTTACCCATTCTTGGACAGCCAAATAGCTCCTCATGTCGGTTTCGGTACCGTAAAGCGCACGCCTTATTGCTGAGGGGGATCCGTCAGCCCCTATTAAATACTTCGTTCGAACAATCGTCTTTTTCTGGCCGTTGTCCAATATCAGCTCGATGTGGTCGTCTGCGGGATAGAACTCCAAGAGTTTCGTAGACGCCAGGAATGGGACATCCTTTGTGGCCATGCCCCACAACCATTCGTCGAATTTTGATCTTGAGACATTAAGGAAATTGCGCGCTTTTCTAATCTCAATGCCGTTATCCAAGTCCAGCATAACCAAGTCCTTAAGGACCCTCGGCTCGGAGAAGACATAGTCGGGGACGTTGAAACTCTTAAGAAACTCGATTGATTCCTCCAAGAGTATCCCGCCGCATGGTTTGTCTCTTGGAAATATAGATTGGTCTATCAGCAGGGTCTTCCTATGTTTTCCTATAGTATGGGCAGCCATGCAACCTGCCGGTCCCGCACCTACGATGACGGCATCATATATGTCCCTTGTCATATTATATCATATTCGCTATGAGTGGTAATAAACCAATGACCAAGTATTCGCCATCTACTATGAAATCGCACAGGTCGTCCATATTGACCTTTCCGATGAGATGTAAGTAAACCAAGGAATACAGTGTTGAGACGTGTAAGATGCTTGCCGATTGAGGCAATAAACCTAGAAGCACTGCGCATACTAGTAGCGAGGAGATAATAAGGTTGAATATAATCAGTAGCAATATTGTTTTACGAACGCCGAAAACCGCAGGTATCGTCTTGACAGAACTGGCGCGATCCCCTTTTATATCGCGGATGTCAAAAAAAGTTGTGTTTATTAACGAGCGCATGAATATGAACATAAATAAACATGCTGAAGATAGCGTTAGTATCTCAAGGGACATGTAGGACAGCGGGAGGAAGACCATAGTCATTGCCCATACCCAAGCTATCGCAAGGTTCTTCCCTACGAACAGATCCTTTAACCGTCTGAAGCGCGTTATTTTTGACAGGCGTATCGGGACGATCCTCACGCTGTATGAGACGCTTATGATGAGGATTGCCATTACGAAGAGGAAGGTGCTGAGGTTTTTCAGCAGGGCGATTAGAGCTGCAAGCAGATATGCAGTAATCGAAAGTGCGATTATAAAGAATCGATATTTGCTGACGAACGGCCCTCTTTTCGGGTTGTTCAGCCTGTCTTCCCCCTCGTCGGTCAACCTGTTCAGGCTGTACATGGAAAACGTCATGAGGAATACTACCAACAATATTGAAAGGTCTGAAATTGGCGATGAGAGGTAGATTAACGAGAAGGCAGTAAACGCTATGCCAAGCGAAAGAAATGCATTTGAGAGGATCAGCGCTTCCAGAAACCTCCTAGTGAAGTTCATTGTTTGATATGGTCAAGGTTATTTTTGAGCCATCCTTATTGAGTTTATGGTGCTTGAAGAAGACATCCTTTTTAGTAAACCCTGAGACCATCCCCGAGAGCAGCCCGCGGTAGATAAGATAATTGGAAGACTCAGAAAATCTGCACCAGGGGAAATAAGCCGATAAGACTTTATAAGAACTGTCGTCCCTAAGCAGTATTACATCCCCCCACCCTAATGCGGATAGATAGTCGGTGATGAAGTTCGCATAATTCGTTGATGATTCATTTTTCGCTATGCGCTTGCCGAAATCAAATGAAACTTGAAAGGTTAGATCGGAAAGTCCGACCTTTTCCAGTTCACGCTCTGAGAGATAGAAGAGGCTGGATTCACAAAGGAAATATCTTTCAGAATTTCGGATTATTACCCCTTCCTTTGACTTAAAAAATCCAGAATCCAGGAGATTTTTAAGTGATTCTTTAGCGTATGAGGTAGGCCTGATCTCATTAATGTGCGCATATTCTCCCGAAAGCCCGAGATTGCTCATATCTTTTTCCGCAAATATCTTGCCATTATACGTACTTCTCAGATTCTTCAGGGGAGTACAAACTACCTGGCACTTGTCGGCCCCCCTGCCCTGGCATTTAGTCTGCACGCCCTCTATAGTTGGATCTTCCTGCATGTAAGCCCATACCCCAGCAGAGCCGCCGCCCGTAAGAATCAGGCCTATGCCGTTCTTATTGCACACTATGTATTTATCCATTGTCATAGTGTACTTGCGCTGCCTGAAATCGACTTTGCAGTCCAGTCTGTGGGCGTATGTGGATTCCATGTACCTAAGAAACATATATAAGAAGTTCTTCAGCTCTCTTTGAGAGCTCTTGGAAACAACGGGATAATTTGAGGTGCTCGCAAAGCGAAAGCCAAATTTCTTCCCGGCAGAATAAAGCGCCTGCCCGCCTTTGTCGCCCGCTTCTGAAACCACTTTTTTCTCCAAATCCGCCAGGAGGCCCTCGGGGAAGAAAAGTTCCCTGAGGTAGGTTTTCTTCCCTTTTTCAGACAGTTTTAGAACGATAAAGCCGGGACAGTCTATTATCTCAGTGCGCGGTATGACTATGTTCCTGATGAACCAGGACATTATGCCATCCTTTATGGCCATTTCTAAAAAGTGGGGAATTCGCCCCCCGATTAACTTAGGCGGATTGGACTACTAACCCTTTTTTCGGGTTTATGTCCAGGTTGTTGGTGGCGGTATTGGCATCCGTCAACCTCATCTTTCTTACAGTCAAGGTTCTCGTGACCTCCGAACCCATTGAATCAAGCTTGAGCACAACCACCCCGTCCGCCAGGAACGGCGTCACGTCATCTGGATACTCCCCGCTCATCGCCTCCCCAGTGAGCACGCACGTGGCCCCGAGCTTGTCCAGGCCCTTTGAATCGCAGACCATTATTTAATGATTTGATAAGGCGAATTTTAGCCTATGATTTAATGAAAATTTTGTCTTTGTATTTGGGTT
>CAZTIX010000114.1:0-3510 GCA_964613935.1 uncultured archaeon | reverse complement strand
ATACGCTAAAATAGCTTCCAGCTCCGGCTCCGGCTGCGGCTGCGGGTGCGGCTGCAGTTGCGGCCCGGCATCAGGGGCGCCCCCTAGGGGCGGCACGACGATGCGCTTCTCCGAATCGTTTTTCGAAAGAATTTACCTCAGCTCCCTTGTGCATCTGACATCCCTGGGAAGGGCGGTCGAGCGGACGCGCCTTCCCGTTCCCGGGCCAAATCGCCTGGCATCGGCATCTTGCGGCCGAGGCTGAGCGCATGGCCGTCACCGGCAGTTACTGCTTTTTTATTGGCTCTGCGCATAATCTACCGCCAAAATGGTCCTTCTGTGGATAATACTCGGGGTGGTAGCCCTATTGGGTTTGATACTGGTCTACTACATAAACAAGATAATCGGCGTCCACAACCGCGTGAAGAACGCCTGGGCGCAGATAGACGTGCAGCTGAAGAAGAGGGCCGACCTGGTGCCGAACCTCGTCGAGACGGTCAAGGGATACGCCAAGCACGAAAAGGAGGTCTTCCAGAGCGTCACCAAGGCCCGAACCTCCATACTGAAGGCGCAAGACGTAAAGGGCAAGGCCAAGGCCAACAACATGCTGACCAGCGCCCTGAAAAGCCTCTTCGCGGTAGCTGAAGACTACCCCGACCTCAAGGCCAGCGAGAACTTCAAGCTCCTGCAGGAGCAGCTCGACGGCATCGAGAGCAAGATCGCCTACGCCAGGCAGTTCTACAACGACTCGGTCCTGGAGTACAACAACGCCATCCAGATGGTGCCGGGCAGGTTCTTCGCCGGAATGATGGGCAAGACGCCCGAGACCTACTTCGAGATAGAGGAGTTCGAGCGTAAGCCGGTCAAGGTGAAGTTCTGATGGGCAGGACCAGCTTCTATTCGGAGATAGGCAGGAACAAGAGGGATTCCATCCTCCTTGTGGCCGGGATACTGGCGATACTCCTCGTCCTGGTCTTCGTCTTCTCCGAATATCTCTTTCCGGGATACGCCCTTTTCCTGCTGGTCTTCGTGGCGGTCTTCGTGATAGTGGACGCTTTCCTTTCCTTCAGATACGGGGACAAGGTAGTCCTTAAGGCCACGAAGGCGAAACCGGCCGACCCGGTCAAACATGCATATTATGTCAACACGGTGGAGGGGCTGGCCCTGGCGGCCGGACTGCCGAAGCCCGATGCCTACGTCCTCCCGGACAAGGACATCAACGCCTTCGCCACCGGCAGAGACCCGGAGCACGCCTCGATAGCCGTGACCCAGGGGGCTCTGGACAAGCTCGACCGGCAGGAGCTGGAGGGGGTCCTGGCGCACGAGATGTCCCACATAGGCAACTACGACATACGCTTCTCCATGCTGGTGGCAGTCTTTGTGGGACTGGTCGCGATTCTGAGCCATGTCTTCCTGAGAAGCCTCTGGTTCTCGGGCGGAGGCGGGCGCGGCGGCAAGAACGACGGAGGCGGCGTAATACTGATTGCGGGCATAGCGCTGGCCATACTGGCCCCGATAGCGGTCAGGCTGGTGCAGCTGGCCATCTCCAGAAGGAGGGAGTACCTGGCGGACGCCACCGGCGCGAAGCTCACCCGCTATCCGCCCGGGCTGGCCGGCGCCCTGGAGAAGATTCGCACTCAGAACAAGGGCAGGATGAAGGTCACCGAGGCCGTTTCGCATCTATTCATCGCGGACCCCAAGAAGAGCTTCGCCGACAACCTCATGGCCACCCACCCGCCCATAGAAGACAGGATAACAAAGTTGAGGGCGATGTGATGGAGGGAATCCCCGAGCGGGGCGAGCTGGCGCTGCTGGTTATCGACGTGCAGGAGAAGTTCCGGCCCGCCATATCCGGTTTTGAGAGCATGGTCGGCAACATATCCAAACTCGTCAGGGCGTTCAGGGTCTTCGGAGTCTCCGTAATCCGCACGGAGCAGTACAGCAAGGGCCTGGGGCCCACGGTCCCAGAGCTGGCCGGGCTGTTTGACGAAGAGCCCGTGGAGAAGTCGGAGTTTTCGTGCTTCGATAACCAGGAATTCAAACAAAAACTGAAACACTCGCACGTGCGAGGATTGGTAATCTGCGGCATAGAGGCCCACGTCTGCGTGCTCAGGACGGCGCTGGACGCAATCGCCAAGGGCTACGAGGTCTATCTGGTCGAGGACGCCGTCTCGTCCAGGAAGGAATCCGACCGGAAGACGGCCATAGCGCGCGCGGCGCAGTCCGGCGCCTACCGCACCTCGACTGAGGCTATAATCTTCCAGCTTATGGAGAAGGCGGGGACGGAGGAGTTCGGGGAGATACGGAAGATAGTGAAATAGCGGCCTAAGACCGGTACATCTCCAGCACTTCCTTGGTGCTGGTAGCGTCCTCCGGCTTCTTCTCCCGGTATCGCTTGAACCGCGGGAACCTCAGCGACAAACCCTTCCCCAGCTCGTCTTTGCCGCAGGCGTGGGCCGGACTCTCCGTTATCTCGGCCCCGCTTATCTCCATGACCACATTGGGCTCGAACCAGACGTCGGGCTCCATCTCGCTCCTCACCCTCGCCGGCTTGTCCTCGGAGACCATTCCCTCGAACTTGTCCAGCATCTCGTCCAGCACCTCGTCGGTGAAGCCGGTCCCGACCTTGCAGAAGCTCTCGAATATGTCTTTTTCCTCGTTGTAGGTCGCCCCCAGGAGCGTCCCGTATTTCCCGGCCCTCTTGCCGGTGCCGTGGAAGGCGCCTATCAGGACCAGGTCGAAGGTGTCCGTCATGCCCTCCTTGTAATCCTTCTTCCACTTTATCCAGAGCCACTCGCGCGCTCCCGCGCGGTAAACGGAGTCCTCGGCCAGCGACTTGGCCATTATCCCCTCGGCGCCCCGCTCCAGCCCCTTCTCGAAGAACTTCCCTATCTCCTTCAGGTCGGAGCTGACGAGCCTTCGGGCGAAGGTCAGGGAATCCGTCTCTTGAACGATGCCCTCCAGCTTCTCCCTCCTCTCGGGGTACGGCTTCCCCATGCAGTCCTCTCCGTCCAGAAGCAGCAGGTCGAACAGGAAAAGCCTGACCGGAATCTTCTTGACGTATTCCTCGATGTCGTATTTCCTCTTGCGCTGCATCAGGACCTGGAAGGGGAGCAGCTTCTCTCCATTGACGGCCACGGCCTCCCCCTCCATCACAGCCCCCTCGGCCTTCACGCCCTCTCTCACAATCTTAACTATGTCGGGATACTGCTCGCTCACGTCGTCCAGGCGGCGGGAGAAGATGCTGACTTCCTTTCCGTCCTTGTGAATCTGCATGCGCTCTCCGTCGTACTTCTCCTCCACGGCGAACCTCTCCATCTTGTCGGGGAGGTCTTTCAGCTCCGGAACACGCTGCGCCGCCATCATCTTTATGGGGCGCCCCACAATCGGCTTTATCCTCTTCACGCCCTTCAGGCCGTGCTGGGCCAGCTCCCGGGCCACCAGCCCGATGTCGCTGGAGATGTTGTAGGCCCTCTCTATGGCCGGCCTCTTGCTCTTCTCTTTCGCGTAGAGAGTAGCGAGGGCGTCCAG